>NZ_JBEYFS010000204.1:0-21732 GCF_040634475.1 Streptomyces sp. NPDC007095 | reverse complement strand
TCCTCGTACTGGACGTACTTGGGCTTTCGGCCGGTGCGGCGAGAGTGCGTGCCGGGCGTCGCGACGGGGCGAACGTTGCCTGTTGCGGCACTAGAACGGGGTCCGTGCCAATGCACAACAAAGTCCGCCATGTCCGCCAAACGGGCGGGCAGATTCCAGACTCCGGCAACAGAGTCCCCCTGGCGCTCTTCGCGCTCTCATCCCCCTGCGGCACCTGCCACCAATTCCTCTTTCGGCTCCAGAGATCCGGCGGCCTCGTGTGTGAGAGGTGCCGAAGATTCGAGCAACTCCACTCGGCAACCGCTCGACTTGAGCGGAAGATCGACGAGGCATCTGGCCGCCGACCCGCCCTCGCTCTGGCTGATGCCTCGCTCGCGGATGCCGAGCAGAAGGTCAAGCGCCTCAAGGCCCGTAAACTTCCCGCGAGTGCAACCCGAGAACTCCATCCTCCGCGGGGTCAGTCCTCCGCGCGGCCTCCGGCTTCGGTCGCGGTCCTGAACCGGTCGCGCCACGGCGGGTTCTGCGACTCGGAACGCCGCACTGATCAGCGGCCGGCTCACTTCGACCGGTCGGCCTTCCTGGACGGGTCCCCCGCGGAGAGACGGGACCTGGTCTAGTTGTTGCGGGTCAGGACGTTGCTGACGGCGCATAGTGGTGGGCAAGGTTGGTGGCGAGGTCGCGGAGGTGAGCCCTGGCTTCGATGGGGCCGTGCACAGTGATGGCGCTCCCGAACGGCAGTAATGCTCGCACGTCCTCCAGACGCAGGAAGCGGATCGTTACCTTGTAGCCGGCGGCGGAGTCTTCATGGTCGTCCCGGACGAGTCGTTGGCCAAAGATCCGTTGCGCTCGCTCGATCTGGGTCTGGTCGATGGTGGCGCTGACCTCTATCGCGTGCTTGTGTTCCCACTGATCAATGAGCGCTGCAGCGACGGTGGCCAGGGTCTGGTTCTCGCGGATCCGTCGTGGCTGGTCGACTTCTTTCCACGTCGTGATCCGTTGGAGTCGGTACATCCGTGGCGCTCGGGCACAGTCGGCGACGAGATACCAGATGCCGGCCTTGGCCAACAGCCCGTAGGGATCCACGACGAGGTCGCGCGGGCATGGCTCGTGTGGGCTGTCGTACTCGATCCGAAGCCGGCGGCCTCGCCGCACTGGGCCGATCAGCGAAGCCGGAGTCGTGCCGGAAGCTCGTGCCTGGAGCCAGGGACGGCTGTCCACATGCACTACGTCGGTGAGCGGCAGGAGCTCATGACCTCGACGTGACTGTGTAGCCATGATCTTGGAGAGCGCGCGCCGGCTTTCGGCCGATGCGTTGAGCTCCGCACGTTGCCTCTCGTCCAGCCCGGTGAGCGACAGATGATCACGCTCGCCCGGCGTGAGTCGCGTGAGGTCGAGCCCGGACCCGGGCAGCATGGTCACGCCTCCGAGGCGGCCCCGTTGTGCGGTCACCGGCAGTCCGGCGTCGCGGAGCCAGTTCAGGTCCCGGGTGATGGTTCGAAGGGACACCCCGAGCGCCGAGGCAAGTTCCTGTGTGGTCACGGCATCCCTCGATCCGAGGAGCAGCATCAGGGAGAAGAAGCGGTCTGGGGTCACACGCCAAGTTTTCAGGAATTGCGACACGATGCGGCGCATATCCCGGTCAGGCTGGTGGATGCGTACCTACGACCTGTGAGAAGGACAATCATGACCACATCCGTCGTGTCCATCGTCTATGTGAACGACGCTCCCGCCGCAGCTCGTTTCTACGGCGACCTCCTCGACATGAGCCCCTCGTTCGAGACTCCGGGATACATCACCTTCGACCTCGGACCGGGCGCTGACCTCGCTCTGTGGTCTGGCCAGTTCGAGGATCTGTCACCGGACGTCCCGCGTACCAGTGAGGTTTGCCTGGCCATCGACGGTGGACCCGACGAGCTCAACGCGATCTTCAAGCAGTGGCAGTACAAGGGCGTCACGATCCTGCACGAGCCTCATGATGCGGGGTTCGGGCTGACCTTCCTCGCAGCCGATCCTGACGGGAACCGTATCCGCGTCGCACCGCAGGACTGAAAGGCCACAATGCGGCAGGCGCCCACCGCAGGTGTTGCGCCTGCCGTCGTCTGACTTTGAGAGAACGACGAGTGCCCCACGCGAATGCGCCCCTGAGCGTCGAGGGCCGTAGGCGGCTCGTGAAGTGGTGCCGGACACGTCCCATCGCCCACGTCGCCGCTGAGATGGGCATCTCCCGCGCATGCGCCGGCAAGTGGGTAAATCGCTGGCGGCTTCCGCGAGTTCACCAGCGAGGGCGCCCGGTCAGCCGCGATCGCAGTGTGGAACATCCACTACAACTACCATCGGCCGCATAGTGCTGCCGCCGGAAAGCCGCCAGCAGCACGCCTCCGCGAGAGCGTCACTGACGTCGAGCCCTCATACAACTAGTCGAAGGCGTCCGGCCACCCCGAGGCCGACTGCAGGGCCGGGGCGACGGTCTCCCAGGTGACGGCGAGCAGCACGAGGGTGCGGTCCCGCTGGTCCTTGAGCGACAGACCGGTCAGCTTCTCGATCCGGCCCATCCGGTACAGCAGCGTGTTGCGGTGCACCGGCAGCGCGGCCGCTGCCGCAGTGCTGTCGAAGCCGTGGACGGCGAGGCACCGCAGAGTGTCCGCCAGATCCACGGCTTCGGCCCGCTCCAGCGGACCGAAGACCCGCCGGACGATCCGTTCGGAGGCTTCCGGGGAGTCGGCCAGCAGCAGTTCGGGCAGGTAGTCGTCGGCACGTACCCGGCCCCGGCGTCCGGACCGGGCCGCGATCGCGAGCAACGCGCGCAGGCCGTCGACCGCCGAGCCGGTCGCGGGCGAGTGGCGGGTCCTGGGCCAGGATCAGCCGCGGGTCTTCGAGAAACGCCTCCCAGCCGAACCCGGACGGTGTCAGCCCGGTCACCCGGACCCCCTCGGTGAACGCGAGCGCCCCTGCCGTGCGCAGCCGCGACGCGAGATCGGCGTGCGAGGCGACCGTGGCCCCGGCCAGCCGGGCGGCGAACGGACGGTACGGTTCCGTCAGATCGAACCCGAGCCGGGCGGCCCGGTCCCGGTCCCGGTCCTCGATCGTGACCGGCAGCCGCGCGCACAACCGGTCGAACAAGGCTCGGGCGCGCCGGTCTCCGGCCGTGGACGGCGCGTCCTGCTGGTCGGCGTAGGCCCGCGCGAACACGTCCACCACCAGGTCGAGGTAGTCCTCCAGACAGCCCCAGACCGTGTCCCACTCCGTGACGAGCACCGCCCGGTCCTCGTCACCCGCCAGGTCAAGCAGTGCTTCCCAGAACATCCGCGCACCACGGCGGTAGACCAGGATGCTGTCCTCGATCGGCTGGCCGGCGACAGCTCGGGCGCGCAGGAACTCGTGCAGTTCGGAACGGAGGTAACTGTCCGGCGGGATCCCGTTGACCATCCAGCGCAGTACGAGGTCGACGTTCCAGCGCACCACGGCCGTCCGGTCCACCGGCCACTCGAACCCGGTGTACGCCGGCAACCGGCCGAACCCGTCCTCCATCCGGCGCACCACGACGCCGACGTCGAAGCGCTCCAGAACACGCCGCAGTTCACCACCGCCTGCCGCACCCGCACCGGACGGGGGAAGCACATTCACGGACCCGATCCTTCCACATCCGTTCGCCCGTCCGGGCCCTCGATACCTGAGCACTCCGGGACCCGTCGAGCCCCTGACACCCTCGAACGACTCCCCAACCAGTTCGTGGTTCACGATGCCATCGACTCCCCTGCCGACGACCTGGCCGCCAAGCACTTGTCGGGGAAGGGCCCGCCGGCACGGACTCAGCACACATGAGGCCGGGAAGCGCCGTGAACACGTGAGAACTACGGAGGAGTGTTTCCCCAGGTCAGACACCTCAACGTCGAAGTTTCCGCAGGTCACAGCCCCGCCCAGATAAAACTCCTGAAGCGGTTGTCGCAGGTTCGAATCCTGCCGGGGGCACAGAGAAGCACCGGGCCAGGGGCCCTTCTGTCCAGCGGACGGGAGGGCCCCTGCGCTCGTAGCACACATCTCGTATTGCACACATGCGGTACACGCGCGGACGGTGGGGATCTGTCGCGGATGCAGGATCCTGAGACGCAGGTAGCCGGAGCGCGCCGCAACTATCCCGCGGCCAGTGGAGCGGAGTGGAGTTCGCGTACCAACTGCGGGGTGAGCAGTTCTCCGGCGCGGTCGGCGAGGATGGCCATCTCATAGCCGACCAGGCCGACGTCGCACCCGTCGGCGGCGAGGACACCGAGGCAGCTGCCATCGCGGATGCGCCCCACCATGAGGAAGCCCCCGAGCATTTCGATCATGACGAGCTTCATGCCGCGGAACCCGTGTGCCGTGGCCGCGTTCTGCGCGAGGCTGGTGATGCCGGAGACGACGGCGGCGAGGTGGTCGGCGCGATCTCGGCCGAGGCTGTCCGAGGCGGCCATGAGCAGGCCGTCGGAGGAGACGGCGACGGCATCGGTGACGCCGTCGGCGGTGCGTACGAACTCCGAGATGAGCCAGCCGAAATTCTGGATGGCGGTGGTCACGATGACGCTCCTTGTGTGCTTCGGGCCTCGGCACGGGCGACACCTGCTCGGAAGCCGTTGAGCAGGGAGGAGACAGCGGGCCTGGCGGGCGGGGGTGAGGCGGCGGAGGCCTCCACGGGGGCGAGCAGACGCCCGGGGAGGGCAAGGAGTGCGGACAGGCCGCCGCCGGTGGTGTCGAAGAGGTGGACTTGGGTGCCTTCACCGAGGCGGTGGGCGAGCCGGCCGACGACGAGGTGGCCGAGGAACCGGGTGGGCGCGGCGAGGAGGGCTTCCTCCCCGGAGCCGGAGAAGCGGGCGTGGGCACGTTCCTTGTCGGCTTCGGACATGCCGACGCCGTGGTCGACGACGGCGAAGCAGTACGAGTCGTCCTCGGTGTCGTACCAGCCGTGCACCTCGACCGGTTCGGTCGGTGGCGAGAAAGTCAGCCCGTTCTCGATGAGTTCTGCGAGGAGGTGGGCGACATCGGCGACGGCGTGTCCGCGCACCCGCACCGGCTCCACGGTGGCGATCAGGACCCGCCGGTACTGCTCCACCTCGGCGACGGCGGACTGGACGACTTCCAGGCCGTCGGCGGGTGCTGCCGTAGGCCGCGGCGGATTCTGTCCGGCCAGGACCAGCAGGTTTTCGGCGTTGCGCCGCATACGGGTGGCGAGGTGGTCGAGCTCGAAGAGCTCGGCGAGGGCGTCCGGGTCAAGTTCTTGCCGTTCCAGCAGGGTGATGAGGCTGAGCTGACGACGCACGAGGTTCTGGTTGCGGCGGCCGAGATTGGCGAGCGATTCGGTGGTGTTACGGCGCAGGGCGGCCTGCTGGGCGGCCAGGTGGAGGGCGGTGTGTTCCACCTGGTGCAGGGACGCCGCGACCTCGGCGATCTCCGCCGCGCCGCCCAGCAGCCATGAATCGGGGTCGTCCGGCGCGCCCGCCGGCGTGAGGAGCTCAGCATGGTCCTGCGGGGACTGCTGGATACGGGCGACGGTCGCGGGCAGCCGGTGCCGCGCCACGTCGTGAGCGGCCTCGGCGAGCGCGCCCAGCGGGCGCGTGAGGGAACGGGAGGCAAAGGCGGCGAGGGACGCGACGAGGACGGCCATGAGCGCTCCCGCGACGAGATAGGCGGCGAGGCCGATCCCGGCGTCGTGGCTGAGCCGGTCGGCCCGGTCCCTCGCGTCGTCACCGACCGACTGCTGGACGGCGTACAGATCGTCGACGAGTACGGTCATCGCATCCCACCAGGCGCTGGCGTCGGCGTGCAGCGCGGAGCCGTCGGCGGCGCCTTCCGCCCGGTTCTCGTAGACGGTGGCGCGTTCGGCGTCCTCGGTGCTGAAGGCGTTCTTCAGGGCCGCGCGCCGGCGTGCGGTGGCGATCTGCCGGAAACGGGCGAGGGCTGCGACGCGCGTGGCACGTACCTCGGTGACCGTGAGGTACTCACGGCCGTGAAACCTGCCTTCGGCGAACACGCCATTGAGGAGGCCGCGTTCGAGAGCGACTGACTCCTTGGCTGCGGCCAGTTCCCGCAACGCCGCGAGCCCGTCGCGCAGTTGACGGTCAGAGCCAGTCGCGGTCTCCGCTACCGGATCGACGGCGTTGAGGGCTTCGACGGCGGTGGTGTAGAAGTTCAGGGTCGCGGCCCGGTCTGCGCTGCCCGTGTCGGCGCTGCCCCTGTCGGTGGCGGCCCGGATGCCGGAAAGGCGCTGCAAGTGCCGATGGATGACATCCTCGACAGCGCTTTCGCGGCGCATTCCGCGCAGCGCCGTGTCAACGCGCTTGCGAGTAGCGGCGAGTGGTGGGCGGAACTCCTCCTCACCTCCCAACAGACCGTTCGTCAGGCCGCGTTCGCGTTGCAGCTGGTGCACCAGGGCCTGGATTCGCAGACTGAGGCCAACCTCGGAACGGGTCGTCCGGGCGTCACCGAAGGCCACGGCACGGCCGTGCACGGCGAGACCGGCCACCGCCAGCAGCAGGCAGATCGGGACCGTGATGACCACCGCCACCCGGCCCCTGACGCTGCGCCAGCCAGGCATCGGCCGACGGCCGGGAGGCGTTCGGCGACTGCGGCGGCGCCCCGAACCGCCCTTGCCTAAACGGCTCTTGCCGATTGCGCCAAACCTGCCCAGCGCCAGCCTTACTGGCGTCCGCACCCTCATGTCACGAAGTTAGTCCGACCGCCGTAGCGGCCGGTTTCCGACCTGTTAGGCCGCGTGGGAAATTCAGTTGCGCCGCCCTCACACCGCGGGC
Organism: Streptomyces sp. NPDC007095; assembly: GCF_040634475.1. Classification (NCBI taxonomy): domain Bacteria; kingdom Bacillati; phylum Actinomycetota; class Actinomycetes; order Kitasatosporales; family Streptomycetaceae; genus Streptomyces; species Streptomyces sp. NPDC007095. The sequence continues at coordinate 14,953 of NZ_JBEYFS010000204.1, read as the reverse complement.
CGAGAGACTGTGACCGCGGATGACAAGACAGGTGGTGCCAGGCACCGGCCGCTGCCCGGCGCACCAGGGGCCGTGGTCGACGTGCGGCGTGGCTCGCGCAAGGACAAGGAAGCCAAGGCGATGAAGCGCAAGATACGCAAGAAGCGCTGGCCCAGGCTGACATCCACGAATGACATCAACGGCACCGGACTCCGGCGCACCTGCATTCCTGGGCACGGACTACGCCACCGCAGGACACCGCGGCCGGACCGAGCGCTGATCGAACTTCTGAAGCGGGTGTCGCATGTTCGAATCCTGCAATGGGCAAAAGACCGGGGGCCGGCTCAGGAGGGGTTTCCCTCCCGGGCCGGCCCTTCGTCCTGCTCGAGACGATCGGCGACGGTCCGGTCACGGTCGCCGGTCAGGCTGCCCGCCCTGCGGCCCGACGAAGACGTGTCCGTGGCAGAGGCACGCCGACGGCAGGATTGACCGCCAGGCAACGGGACTGGACCGCACCGCCGAGGACGTGACTGAGGACGACGTACGCCTTGCGGACCGACCGCGGGCCGGCCCCTACGACGGGGTTACCGCGCTGCGCCTCCTGTTCCGGCCCAGGCGCCCGCGGACCAGCGCGACGGCCACCACGCCCATGGCCACCAGGGTGGACAGGACCACCTGGTCGCGGCCGCCGCCCGCGGCCGTGTCGGTCAGCATGTAGCCCAGCACGAACGTGATCAGGGCGATGGTGGCCCACGTCAGGTAGGGGTAGAGCCACATCTTGACGATCAGCTTCTCCGGCGCCTCCCGCTGGATGATCTTGCGCATCCGCAGCTGGGAGAAGCAGATCACCAGCCAGACGAACAGGGCGATCGCGCCGGAGGAGTTGAGCAGGAACTGGAAGACGGTGTCCGGCCAGAGGTAGTTGAAGCCGACCGCGACGAAGCCGAAGACCACCGAGGCCAGGATGGCCGACTGCGGCACGCCGCGGCCCGTGGTGCGGCCGAGGGCGGCCGGGGCGTCACTGCGCCCGCCGAGGGAGAACGCCATGCGCGAGGCGGTGTACAGACCGGAGTTGAGGCAGGACAGCACGGAGGTCAGCACGATCGCGTTCATGATCTGGGCGGCGTGCGGGATGCCGATGGAGCTCAGCGCGGCGACGTACGAGCCGTCCTTGAGGATCGCCGGGTCGTCCCAGCGCAGCAGAGACACCACGATCAGGATCGACCCGAGGTAGAACACCGCGATCCGCCAGATCACGCTGTTGGTCGCCTTGGTGACCGCACCCTGCGGGTCCTGGGACTCACCGGCCGCGAGCGTGACGATCTCACTGCCCATGAAGGAGAAGACCACCATGAGGACGCCGGTGAGGATCGCCCCCGGCCCGTGCGGCAGGAACCCGCCGTGCGCGGTCAGGTTGGAGAAGCCGGACGCCGGGTGGTCCGAGCCGGGCAGCAGCCCGAAGATCGCGAGGGCGCCGACCACGATGAACGCGGCGATGGCGACGACCTTGATGCCGGCGAACCAGAACTCGAACTCGCCGTAGGAGCTGACCGAGGCCAGGTTGCTGGCGGTGAGCACGACCATGACGATCAGGGCCCAGCCCCACTGCGGGACCGCCGGGATCCAGCCGGCCAGGATCTTGGCGCCTGCTGTCGCCTCGACCGCGAGCACCACGACCCAGAAGAACCAGTACAGCCAGCCGATGGTGAATCCGGCCCAGCGGCCCAGCGCGCGGTCCGCGTAGGCGGAGAACGAGCCGGACGTGGGGTTGGCGGCGGCCATCTCGCCGAGCATGCGCATGACGAGGATGACGAGGACTCCGACGAGCGCGTAGGAGACGAGGATGCCGGGGCCCGCGGCGGCGATGCCGGCGCCGGAGCCGACGAAGAGGCCCGCGCCGATGACACCGCCGATCGCGATCATCGACAGGTGGCGGTTCTTCAGTCCGGCCTGCAGGCCGGAGGATCCTGCCGGGGCGCTTTCGGCGGTGGTCACGGGGTCTGCGGCGGAAAGAGGGGGACGTGTAGTCATCTCGACATCCAGGGAGGGGGTGCGGAAGAGGACATGCGTCGGCGAGCCGGGGCGGGGGTGACCGCGCAGCTTCGCCGAAGGGGGACGAGCGTCGTGACCGGGAAATTAGTTCACGACGATCGAAAAGAACAAGACTTGTATAAGTGTTCACCTTGCTCTATTTTTCGTGCAGCGCGGAGCCGCCCTGTCTGTGGTGGCTGTCGCGTCGTCCCCTGTGTTCCGGCCCCCGTGGGAGCCCTCATGCACAACACACCGCGGCGTGGTCGCGAGAACCTCCGCTGCGCACGGCGCCGCCGCCCGCCATGACCCCGCTCAGCAGGCCGTTAGGGTGACGTCGTGGTGAATGCAGCGGGCAAGTTCGGGCCCTACGACCAGCCGGGCCAGGCACGGCCGGCGCCGGTCGCCGGGATGCGGAACGCCCCTCTCCTGTCCGGCAGGGGCCAGACCGGTTCCGAACTCGTCCGATCACGGATCGCCCTGCAGGTGCGGCTGAAGTCCGTGTCACCGGGCGACCGGCTGCCGGACGCCGGCGTCCTCGCCGAGGAGCTGGGGATCAGTGAGATCACCGTGCGCCGCGCGCTGGAGGGGATGTGCCAGGACGGCTTGCTCGACCGCCGACGAGGCCGGGCGGGCGGCACCTTCGTCGCGCCGGGCTGGGATACGGTCGTCGCCCTGATGCACGACGCCGACGAGGCGGCCTCACTGAACGCGTTCCACCTGCTGCTCGAATGCGGCCTGGTGGCGCACAGTGCGGGCGAGCTCCCGGCCGACCGGCTCGAAGGGCTGCGGACGCTCGTCGACGAGATGGACCTGGCCGATGACCCGGCAAGACTGCTCGAACTGGAGGCACGCTTCCATCTCGACCTCGCGGAAGCGCTCGGCGGCCCCGGAATCCGCGAGTTCGCGGGCGACCTGCTCGGTCGCCTGTGCCTGCTGCTGCCCGCTCCGACGCCCGCGGTGGTACGGGCACAGAACCGCTGCCACGCCGAACTGCTCGCCGAGCTCGGCCGCGGCGCGATGGACCCGGCCGTGCGGGCTGTGAAGCAACACCAGCATGCCCGCCCGAGCTGACGCCCGGTCGCGCCGACCCGAGCACCGGCAACGCGCGCCGCTCGCCCCGCCACACCGCGGAAGGAACTGCCGCCATGTCTGACCCCGGAGCCGTCGGCCCGTCGTCGACGTCGGGCCCCGCCGACAGCACGCCCCAGCGCCTGCGCGGTGGCGTTCTCGGCATGGCGGACATCGCCGCCGCCACGATGGCCAACGTCGGCCCGGCCATGAGCTTCTTCTTCGGCTTCGCCTTCCTCGCCACCACTGCAGGTATCGCTTCCCCGCTGACCATCACCGCCGCAGGCATCGCGGTCGCACTGCTCGGCAACACGCTCGCCGAGTTCTCCCGGGCGCACCCCTCGGCGGGCAGTTTCATCACCTTCGTCGGCAAGACCTTCGGGCCGGTCAGCGCGGTGACCACGGCCCTGCTCGCCGGGCTGGGCTACATCATCGCAATGGCCTCCGTCATCGCGATCTCTGGCGGGTTCGTACAGATCACCCTGCACCACTACACCGGCGTCGACCTGCCGTGGATCATCTGGACGCTGCTGCTGACCGGACTGTCGGTGGTACTGATGCTGCGCGGGGTGGTGGTCTCCACCAAGTGGGCCGGCTACTTCTTCGCCGTGGAGATGCTGGTGCTGGTCGTGGTCTCGATCGCGGCGATCGTCGAACACCGCGGCCACCTCTCCGCCGACCCGTTCCTGCCCAGCCACATCCGCCACGGCCTCAGCGGCCTGGCAGCCGGATTCCCACTGGCGGTGTACCTGTTCGTCGGCTGGGAGAACTCGGCGGCGCTGGCCGAGGAGACGGAGAACCCGCGGCGCAACGTCGGCCGCGCCGTGTTCTTCTCCATCGCGATCATGACCGTGAGCTACATCCTCTTCTCCTACGCCACGGTGACCGGCTTCGACTACGACGTGGCCAGGCTCGGCGACGCCCGCATTCCCTTCATCGCCGTCGCCCACGACACACTCGGAGCGCTGGCGTTCGTCGCCTACGTCGGGGGCTTGACCTCCACCCTCGGCGTACTGATCGCGGGCATCAACTCCCAGGCCCGCATGGTGTTCAACGCGGGCCGCGAAGGGCTGCTCCCGTCCTTCTTCGGGTACGTGCACCCCACCCGCCGCACACCGACCAACGCAATCGTCACCTTCACCGCCACCGCACTGCTGATCATCGGAGGCTGGGGCCTGGGCCATGTCCTCGGGTCCGACGGCGGTTCGATGAACCCCGTGGTCTTCTTCACGGAGTCCTCGAGCCTGGGCGCCATCCTGATCCTGCTGGTCTACCTCGCGTCCAACATCGCCCTGCCGCTGTACTACCGCAGGTACCGTCCGCAGGAGTTCCGGACGATCCGGCACCTGGTGCTGCCCGCGATCGGCGCCCTGGCCATCCTGGTTCCGCTCTACTACCTGGCCAAGCCCGGACAGCCCGCGCCGTACAACTGGTTTCCCTACGCGGCACTGGCCACCCTGCTCGCCGCCATCAGCTACGCAACGCTCCTGGTCCGCCGCGACCCGAGCCTGGCCGAACGCGTCGGTTCCGTCGTCGCCGACGCAGAGTGAGCAACTTCCGGCCAGAACGGATTCAGCTCACATCAGGCCGGGAAACCCCGCGAACACCTGAGAACCACGGAGGGGTGTTTCCCGGGCCAGACACCCAGCAGTCGGCGTTCCCGCAGGTCAAATGCTTATCCAGAGAAAACTCCTAACGCGGGTGTCGCAGGTTCGAATCCTGCCGGGGGCACAGAGAGAAGGGCCAGCTCAGGAGGATTCACCTCCCAAGCTGGCCCTTCACCGTTTCCGGCGCCGTGCCACACGCGTGCCACTACGTCCGTGCGGAGCCCTTGTCGCCGCTGTCCGAGGGGTCTCCCCCGTCGCCGCGGATCATCGCGCCGAGGCGGTCGACGATGGCCCGATCACGGTCACTGGTCATGTGCTGATAGATCAGCGCGGCCCGCGAGCTGCTGTGGCCCATCCGCGTCATCAGCTCCCGCGCGCCGGCCCCGGCCGCGGAGGCCGGCGTGTTGCCCGTATGCCTCAGGTCGTGGAAGTGCAGCTCGGCCGTGACGCCTGCGTCCTTCGGCGCCTTGACCCAGTCGTCGGCCACTGATCGCACCCGTCGCCTACGGCCTGCCGTCGAAGAAGCCGGACTTCAGGTCCCCGATGACGGCGTCGAGTGGATGCCCACTGACGATGAACGGTCCACTCCAGGGCGCGCTGAGTGCGAAGAGCAACGCCAGGCTCAGCCCGACCACACTCGCAACACCTACGATCAGCAGTGACGTTCGCAGGCTGCTGCGGAACACCAGTGCGCCGGAGTTCACGATCAAGGCCAGTCCGCTGACCACAAGCGTGACGACGTAGAGCGCGGGAACGTCACGCGAGGCGGCCGCAACGCGGGCGCGACGACTACTGGTGACACCGTCCATGGAAACCACCAGCTCCGTGCCTGACGGGGTTGCCACCTCGGACCGGGCCGCCTCGGCGCGCACACTCCGCTCCAGCCGTGCGATCGCGCGAGCGGTGGCTGGGTCGTCACCGGATGCCGCTGCTGTAGCCTCCCACTCCCTGGCACGCGTGGTCTGCAAGTAGTCCAGGAGTGCCGCATGGATCGGCTCCGACCGGACTCGCGGACTTGTCGCCGCCCATGCCAGGCGGGAGGCCGCGGCCGCCTCGTCGCTCACCAACCCCTCGGCTGCGCGCAGGTAGCCGGCCTCGCTGGCCAGTGTGAGTGCCGCAAAGATCGCGAAGGCAGCGCCGAGTGTCGGCATCAGGGGCGTGGCGATCTGCGGCACCCGATCCCGTTCCTCGACCGGTACGAGCGCCCGGACGCCGACCCGCGCCACGGCCGCGACCAGTAAGGCCAGGAAGAGCCCGCCCACAACCAGCACCACCGCCGGCAGCGAGGTCAACCAGTTCACCACATCACCTACAGCGCGTTACCGCGAGCGCCCCGCGGCGGCGGTACACCGGCCCCGCGACCTGGAGCGCCTCGTCGATCACTTTTAATGAACGCTCCATGATCACAGGTTGCAGACCTTTGAAGCTCGCGACGCCCGGCACGGCATCTCGTTTCGTTGGCCAAACAGCCGAATACGGCCCAGTACGAGGCTGTACTGACAACGACCGCCGACGCCTTCTTGTCTGAACTCTTCCCTGAGTCACTGCTGACGGCGACGGACAAGGCGCTACACGCGTTCGAGTCCGATGTGCAGACGCTCCAGGACCAGGCCGACGAGCAGATCTTCGAAGCGATCGAGCGGGGAACAACGGGGAACCACGGTGAGAGCAACCGAGCCCGACGAGACCACAGCCCAACCGTTCGCCCAGGTAAGCGCCTCAACAGGCACTAGAACACCTCAGTTTCCCAAGCTGATTGCTCTCCAGCCGTCGTCACGGGTCGGTCAAAGAAGGGTGCGTTACCGCGGAGTGACTGGCTGCTTCCTCCGGTTGACGCCGGCCATGTACTCCATGGCTGGGCCGTCCGAGGTCGCTCAACAGGGACCAACAACGACCGATGACGACCGCTCAACCGCAGACAGGACCCGCCCTGAGCTGTGAAAACCCAGACCGCCGACATCCCCGGCAAGACCCAGGGCAAGAAGAAGCAGCCCCTGACGATCAAGCCCCCTACCAGCGAAGACCCGCGGGTAGGGGGCTTGTCGCTGTGGACTCCGATCGGCGGTCAGGCTGCCGGTATCGGCGATCCCGCGATGAGGAAGTCCCGCGATCCGACGATCAGAGGGAGACAGTGACGCCGACCTGGTGGTACTGGCCGACGGTGTCCAGGACGCCGTCCTTGACCGCGCCGAACTGAGCCACGAGGTCCGAGCTGCCGATCGCCGTGGGGCCGGCGGCGATGCCGACCTGCGGGCTCAGGCCGCCGGAGACGGTGTCGAGCTCGGCGTCAGAGATTTCAAGGGTCTGAACCTGGGGAGCGGAGTTCATGATGAAACTGCCCTTCGTATGGATGTTCCACAAGGGGGAGCGGCCAGGCTGGGGATAGCCGGTGGGCCGCGACCGCAGGCGCGCGCCATCCGTTTCCGGACACCTTGGCGCGATCCCGGCGGCGCAAAGGATCAAATCACGGAGCGTGCCCGGCATCCAGTCGGTCGCTGCTCCCAGCAAGGCAGTTGAAACAGTCGACTACTCATCCGTGCACGCATGCACACGAATCGAGGGCAGCTTCTCTACATGTAGCCCCGCACAGGAAACCGACAGCTATTGCCACGGCAGCTCCGACCAGGACAACTCCACACCAACAGAACGCACCCGTGCCGCAGTTGCGCATTCGCTGTGCAGATTCAGTCACGTATGCAGCCGTGCGCCCTTCAGCACCTTGTCCGCCGCGTTCCGCGGCCCGTGCACCGCCAGCCCCATCAGGTCCGGCTCCTCCGTCGGCACGGCCCGGACGGCGGCACGGTTGTCGCGGTCGTTTCCGGTCGCGAAGAGGTCGGAGGTGAAGACGGCACGGGGCAGGGCACGGCTACGGATCAGAAGGTGCCCGTGCCCCACCAGCTGCCCAGTCCATCAGGGTCCGTGGTCCGCATACGGTGTGGCCCAGCGCAAGGAGCGGGAAGCCAACGATCGGGAAGCCAAGGATCGGCGAACCTGTACAGAGGTGAACCCCATCCGTGCACGGGGCTTGTCCCAGGGCCGGGTGCCCCCTACCTGTACACAGCCACGGGGCCGCTGAGCGACAACGTGAGGCTCTACGCGACGACGGTCCCGCCGGCCGAGGGCAAGCAGGTCGCCTTCGTCGGTCTCCCCAACATCATCGGATGCACATCTTCGCCGCCGCGATCAGCTGAACGCAGGCCCTGACCTGCTCTGCCGCGCCGGCCAGACGCGGCAGAGCACGGCTGATCAGCAAAGCAGAGCTCGGCGGGCCGTTCCGCCACGCCCGCTCCGGCACCTCCACGACCCGGTGGTACATGCACGCGTACAAACCCCGCCGACTGGAGCTGGAGCGGCAGTTCGATCTTTCTGCGCTCCGGCTCCGGGTCGCCGCCGGTGTTCAGCGCCCGTTACGGATGCGTGGCCAGCGGATCGAGGAACGTCAGTACGGAGGCGTCCTCCTCGATCAGCGGGGTGAGGGCGGCGTTGAACGGGGCACCGTACGGGGCGTCCAGGTGTGTCTTGAAGGCGTCCTCGTCCCGGTAGACCTCGAAGATCCAGTATCCGCGCGGGTTTGCCGCCTTGGTGTAGACGTCGAAGGCCAGGTTGCCTTCCTCTTCCCGCACCTTCAGGGCGTAGTCCCGGATCAGGCGGGCGACCTCGTCCTCCGCTCCCTCTCGTGCGGTGAACTCGGCGAGCAGGGTCTTCTTCACGGTTTCGTGTCCTTGTCAGTGAGCGGAGTCGCGGTGCCGGGCGACGGCCTTGTCCGGATTCACCGAGCCGATCCCTCGCATGCGGGCATGCCGGGTTACGCGTACAGGGCTCAGGATGTCTGGTTGTCCCCCGGCCATCCGCGCAGCGGTGACTGCGGCCCCGGCGCGGACGTACCGAAAGCCCCGGGCCGAGGCCGGCGTCCACGCCGCCGACCAGTGGTGCCATCGTCGACTTGTGTCATCGATGACATCGAGTGTCCGATTATGAAGCGCAATCCGGCCAGTGCGTCAATGGTTCGGGCGCGATCGCCCCGGCGCGGGCCGACAGACCATCAGGCGCCGCCGACGGTCGTGAACTGCGCCAACTGGTTCGGCCACGGCGGGTTGGGGCCGACAACCGAGCAGGTCAGGGCCGCGACCTGCGCGGCGAACAGGCAGGCTGCCTCGACATCGCCGAGACGCAGGTCCGTCAGCCTGCCGCCGAGGAGTCCATGGGTGCCGAGGTGGTGCAGCAGCCCCGCGGTGAAAGAGTCACCTGCACCGACCGTGTCGACGACCGGCATCGCCACCGCGGGCACCCGCACCCGCTCCCCGTCGAGTGAGGCCAGGGCGCCGTCGGCACCGCGCGTGATCACGACGAGCCGCGCACCGGCGGCATGCCAGATGTCGCACGCCCGCTCGGGCGGTGTTCCGGGCAGGAGGAGTTCCAGATCGTCCTCGCTCAGCCGCAGTACATCCGCGAGGGCACACCAGTGCGCCAGCCGGGCACGGTAGACCTCGGGGTGCACCAGGAGCGGGCGGACGTTGGGGTCGATGCTGATCGTGGCCCGAGGCGCGGCGGCAGCCAGGAAGTCCTCCAGCACGGCCGCTCCGGGCTCCTTGACCAGGGCCAGCGAGCCGGTGTGCACACAGGCGGTGTCGGCCAGGTCGACGCCGACCAGCTCCGCACCGGTCCACTGCCAGTCGGCGGTGGCCTGCGCGTGGAAGGAGAACGCAGCCTGGCCCTCGGCGTCCAGTTCGGCAACAGCCAGCGTGCTGGGCTCGGCGGCCGCGACGGCGTACGACAGGTCCACGCCGGACGCCTCGAGATGGGCCCGGAACAGACGGCCGAACACATCGCCGGACAGGCGTGCCAGGAAGCGGGCCGGGGTACCCAGCCTGGCCAGGGCCACCGCCGTGTTCGCAGGTCCGCCACCGGGCAGCACCCGCAGGGCGAGCTCATCCGGGACGCTCGAGGGTTCGGTGAAGGCGTCCGCGACGCACTCCCCCAGGACGGTGATCTGGCGCGGGCTCATGGGCTGCTCTTCTCTCGGAATGCGCGGACAGAAACAAGCACGTCCCGGGCAGCCGGTGAACGGCTTCGGGCGGGCGACGGCCGCGGACGTTGCCGATTTGTGACGGGCGCAAGGCATTGACGTTGCCGGGGAACGGAGTCCATCATCCTCGCCAAGCAGTGTCAACGATGACATAAGTCAACGATGACACCGAGGGACGGCATGCCCCGATGCCGGCCGTTCGCCCGCAATCCCGCAGGAGTCGTTCATGTCACGCATCTCTCGTCTGCCCTCCCCCTTGCTCAGAGCCGCTGCCTGCACGGGTGTCGCAGCCCTCGCCCTGACCGCCTGTGGATCCGGATCGGGATCGGGCACCGCGAGCACTGGATCGGGCAGCGTCAAGGTCGGTCTGATCACCAAGACCGACACCAACCCGTTCTTCGTGAAGATGAAGGAGGGCGCGGAGAGGGCAGCCAAGGAGAACGGCGCCCAACTGTCCACCGCGGCAGGCAAGTTCGACGGGGACAACGCAGGTCAGGTCACGGCCATCGAGAACATGGTCGCCGCCGGCGTGAAGGGCATCCTGATCACCCCGAGCGACTCCAAGGCGATCGTGCCCGCGATCCAGAAAGCCCGCGCCAAGGGTGTCCTGGTCATCGCCCTGGACACCCCGACCGAGCCGGAGAGCGCGGTCGACGCCCTCTTCGCCACCGACAACCTCAAGGCCGGCCAGCTGATCGGCGAGTACGCCAAGGCCGCCATGAAGGGCAAGACGGCGAAGATAGCCGCCCTCGACCTCGCGCCGGGTGTCTCCGTCGGCGTCCAGCGGCACAACGGATTCCTGAAGGGCTTCGGCGCCACCGACAAGGACGTCGTGTGCGCCCAGGACACGGGTGGCGACCAGGCCAAGGGCCAGACCGCGATGGAGAACTGCCTGCAGAAGGCGCCCGGTATCAACGTCGTCTACACCATCAACGAACCGGCGGCCCTGGGTGCGTACACCGCGCTGAAGGCCAAGGGCCGGGAGAAGGACGTCCTGATCGTCTCGGTCGACGGCGGCTGCACCGGCACCCAGGCCGTCAAGGACGGCAAGATCGCCGCGACTTCGCAGCAGTACCCGCTGAAGATGGCCGCCGAGGGCGTCAAGGCCGTCGTGACGTACGCCAAGGACGGCAAGAAGGCGTCCGGTTACACCGACACCGGCGTCACGCTGATCACCGACAAGGCGCAGGACGGGGTCACGTCGAAGGACACCGTCTACGGCCTGGACAACTGCTGGGGCTGAGCCGCTCACCCGCCCCTGGCCGCCATTTCCCAACCCCTCAGCGGGGCGGCCGGCCCCACCTCCCCGACCGGGGACGGCCGCCCCCTTGTCCTCCCACCGGGACTTCTGTCTTCCGACAAGGACTTCGCATGACAGCCACGACCACGCCGTACGCCGAGCTCAAAGCGCCGACCACGGCCCGCAGACTGCTCACGGCACCGACCACCGGCCCTCTGGTCGCCCTTCTTCTCGCCTGCGCCTTCTTCGCCCTCTCGACCGACCAGTTCCTCACCGGCGGCAACTTCTCGCTGATCGTGCAGCAGGTGATGGTCGTCGGCACCCTCGCCATCGGACAGACCCTGATCATCCTCACCGCGGGCATCGACCTGTCCTGCGGAGCCGTGATGGCGTTCGGCAGCATCATGATCGCCAAGATGGCCGCCGAGGGCTCCCTGCCGCCGCTCCTCGCCATCGCGCTGGGCATAGCGGTCTGCGCGGGCTTCGGGCTGCTCAACGGGCTGCTGGTGCAGAAGATCCCGCTGCCGCCGTTCATCGTCACCCTCGGCATGCTCAACGTGGCGTTCGCGCTGACCCACATCTACTCCGAGGAGCAGACGGTCACCAACCTGCCCGGCCCGCTGACGGCCCTCGGGCAGACCTTCCCGCTCGGCCACACCGACATCACCTACGGCTCCCTGGTCACCATCGCCCTGTTCCTCCTGCTCGCCTACGCGCTGAGCAGCACCGGCTGGGGTCGGCACGTCTACGCCCTGGGCAACAGCCAGGAAGCGGCGCGGCTGAACGGTGTCCGCACCTCCCGGCTGACGATCGGCACCTACACCGTGGCGGGTCTGCTGTACGGGATCGCCGCCCTGCTGCTCATCTCCCGCACCGGAGTCGGCGACCCCCAGGCGGGACAGACCGACAACCTCGACAGCATCACCGCCGTGGTCCTCGGCGGCACCAGTCTCTTCGGCGGACGCGGATCGGTCCTGGGGACCTTCATCGGCGTTCTCATCGTCGGCGTCTTCCGCAACGGCCTCCAACTGATGGGCGTCGCCTCCATCTACCAGACCCTGATCACCGGTGTTCTGGTGATCCTCGCGGTGACCGTCGACCAGATCTCCCGGAAGAAGGCCCAATGACCGCCACCACTTCCCCCACGCCCGTTCTGCAGGCCCGTGGTCTGGTCAAGCGCTACGGCCACGTCACCGCCATCGACGGCGCCGACTTCGACCTGCTCCCCGGCGAGGTCCTCGCCGTCATCGGCGACAACGGCGCCGGCAAGACCAGCCTGATCAAGGCCCTCACCGGCGCGGTGGTCCCCGACGCCGGCGAGATACGCCTCAACGGGGAGCCCATCACCTTCTCCGGCCCGCAAAGTGCCCGCGCCCACGGCATCGAGACGGTCTATCAGGATCTCGCCGTGGCGGCCTCCATGGACATCGCCTCGAACATGTTCCTCGGGCGTGAGCTCCGCCGTCCCGGCGTGCTCGGCAGTGTCTTCCGCATGCTGGACAAGAAGCGGATGCGACAGGAGGCCGCCGAGCACATGGCCGACCTGAAGATCGGCCTGCGCTCGCTGACGCAGTCGGTGGAGACGCTCTCCGGCGGACAGCGGCAGGCCGTTGCGGTCGCCCGTTCCGTCGCCTGGGCCCGCAGCGTCGTCGTCATGGACGAGCCCACCGCAGCCCTCGGCGTCAAGGAGTCCGGTCAGGTCCTGGACCTCATCCGCCGCGTTCGCGACAAGGGCATGCCGGTCGTTCTGATCAGCCACAACATGCCCCACGTCTTCGAGATCGCCGACCGGATCCACGTCCACCGGCTGGGCCGGCGCGCTGCCGTGATCAAGCCGTCCGACTACTCCATGGCCGAGGTCGTCGCCATCATGACCGGCGCGCTCAGCATCGACGAGGCCGGAGATACTGTCGTAGCGGATTCCAAGGCCGCGAAGGCCGCCGGAGTCCAGGCCACCTGACAGCACAACCCAGCTCTCGCAGTTTCCGGCCGAGGCCGCGGCCGGAACCGAGAGCCCTCAGGAGACGGTTTCTCCATGGCAGCGAACCGCCGCCCCACCCTGGCCGACGTCGCCCGCGAAGTCGGCGTCAGCGCCAAGACGGTCTCCCGAGTCCTCAACGAGGACGGACCCGCCTCCGCTCAGACCAGGGAACAGGTACTGGCCGCAGTGGCCAAGCTCGGCTTCCAGCCGAACCTGATGGCCCGCAACATCCGCGTCGGCGGCCCGGACACCACCATCGGCCTGGTCATTCCCGACCTCGCCAACCCTTTCTTCGGAGCCGTGGCCCGCGCCATCGAGGACACCGTCCGCGACCGCGGACTGACCCTGCTCATGGGCTCCTCCGCGGACGACCCCGATCGCGAACGCGCCCTGACGGACAAGTTCCTCGCCCGGCGGGTCAGCATCCTGATCGTCGTTCCGTCCGTCGGCGCCGACCACTCCCACCTCAAGTCCCACCGCACGGCGGGACTGCCCGTCGTCTTCCTCGACCGCCCCGGAGCCGGCCTCGCCACGGACAGCATCGTCAGCTCCAACCGCACCGGAGCCCACGACGGCGTCGCCCACCTCATCGCCCACGGCCACCGGCGCATCAGCTTCGTCGGCGACCTGCCCCCGAAGCTGTACACCCGCCGTGAACGTCTGGCCGGCTACCGCTCCGCGCTGCAGGAAGCCGACATCCCCTACGACCGCTCACTCGTCACCAACGCCCACGACCAGCAGGGCGCCGAGGCCGCGACCGCCCGACTCCTCGGCCTGGCCGATCCCCCCACTGCCCTGTTCGCCGGCAACAACATCATGGCGCTGGGCATCGTCGCCGAACTGGCCCGCAGCAAGCGCAAGGATGTCGCCGTCGTCGCCTTCGACGACGTATCGCTGGCCGAGGCACTCGAACCGGCCCTGACCGTCGTCGCCCAGGACGCGGAAGAACTCGGCAGAACAGCGGCGACCACGGCGCTGGCACGACTCGACGGCGACCGCTCCCGCGCCCGCACCATCACCGTTCCCACACGACTGATCGTCCGAGGCTCGGGGGAGCAGCCCGTGCCCAAGCCATAGGCGGCTTACCCTGTCCAGGCAGAACTTCCAAAGGTGTCGCAGGTTCGAATCCTGCCGGGGCATCATTCACTACCTCTCTGACCTGGTGTTTCTCTCCCGGTCAAGAACGAAGTGTGCAGCCGCGCGCGCAGCGAACAAGGACATGTGCAGCAGGCCGCGAGGGTCGCCTCCGATGCCGACGTTGCCGTCGGTGAGCAGAACCGTCTGCCGGCCGGCAGACGGTCGAAGACCGACCGGCAGAGTGCGAGCCCGCCCAGGGCGGTGGTCGGGGTGACCGCGCGAGGCGCGATGTCGACTCCCAGGGTGAAGACTCCCCGGCTCAGGAGTTCTCCGCACAGCCGGCCGGGTCGCAGGGCCGGCGCGCGCACCGCTCGGCAGCTGGGGCGGACCACCCATGGGGCCACCCATCTGCTGCTGCTGCGGGCCCGATATGCCGGCGGGTACGGGGGCGCCGGGACCTCGCATGCCCTGCGGCGGGCCCTGCTGATCCTGCTGCTCGGGCGGCTCCTCGCCGACGCCGTACAGCTCGTCCTCGTCGGTCGTCACGGTGTGGCGCCATGCCCTGTGGCGGGTCGGTTCTCGTTGCCGCGGCCGGCCCGCCTCACGCGGCGCAGTCTCATCGCGAAGGCCACTGCGGAGGCGGCGAAGAGCACGCCGGTGATCGCCAGCCATCGGCCGAGGTAGACGTCGTAGGACAGCCCGGTGTCACCGGGGTAGGGGACCGCGAGTCGGAAGACGAGGGGGAACCAGACCAGCAGGAGCAGACCGGACAGGAAGGCGGGGACGCGCAGGTAGTTGATCCACGGCACCGTCGGTCCGGCGGTAGCGCGATGCCGTAGTACGGAGAGCGCCGACAGGTCGGCCAGCGAGTACAGGGGCAGCAGGATCAGGTCGTGGAGGACGGCGGCACCGACGAACCAGACCGCCACCTCCAGCGGCTGTAC
>NZ_JBEYFS010000203.1:0-21746 GCF_040634475.1 Streptomyces sp. NPDC007095 | reverse complement strand
GTTTGATGCGGAAATACGCCGAATTGTGTGCACGACCAACAGCATCGAGAGCGTCAACGCCCGCATCCGCAAGGCCGTCCGCTCCCGCGGGCACTTCCCCACGGAGCAGGCCGCCCTCAAGTGCGTCTACATGGCCGTCATGAGCCTCGACCCGACCGGCGCCGGCCGCAAACGCTGGACCATGCGCTGGAAGGGCGCCATGAACGCCTTCGACCTGGCCTTCGACGGCCGCCTCACCGCAGGCCAACTCTAGCCACACCAACCCCAGTTACACCGCTCGCTTTACAGACCCTCAACCGACTACCGAAACCTGAGACAGACTTAAGCCCGAGATTTCCGGCGCATCACACTAGCGCTACGTCTGCGTTCTCGTCGTCGGTCATCACCGCGGTGAGGTAGGCGTGATACCGCCCGGCGCGCAGCCCGGCCCGAGGGCTGGGCTGCAGCAGTCCCCACGCGTGGCTGCTGCGGGCCGAGTACATCCGCCTCGCCGCCCAGATCACCACCACCGAGAGCGCCTGGCATACCAGCGATTGAGCGTCGGGCCGACTCAGACCCTTTGCCTGCGCAGGCGACGCCCTCCCCTGTCCCCCAAGGCTGAGAAAAATGCCCGCGGGCTATGACGAAAATGGTGCGTGGCAGCGGTGTGTGCAGCACAATCTCTGCGCAGAGGCCGGTAGGACCGCTGCGGCATACCGGTAGGGGGAGGGGGTGTCCCTCACGGTGAGTCTGGGGGAGCAACGCTGAAGATCTTTATCAGCCACGGGGGAAAGGGCAAGGACGGCTGCGTCGATGAGGCGTTACGTCTGATCGAGCCACGGCTGGTCGAACGGGGATATGACGTCTTCACCGATGTCGAAAAGCTCCGTGCCGGCGACTCCTGGCACGACGTCCTGTACGAGGAAATGTATCTGTGCGACGCGGCGATTGTACTGCTCGGGCCTGTGACGATCGCGGAGTCTCAGTGGGTGCGGCGTGAGGCTGATGTCCTCATGGGGCGGCACATCGTGCGCAGCTTACGGACTGTCCTGCCTGTCTTTCTGGGTACCCAGGACACGCAAGCCGCCCGAAAGCGGGGATTCAACGCGCTACTGATGCTCCAGGCCGAACTCGGGAACCGCAAGCCCCTGCCCGAGGGCGGCGAGGTTGAACAGTTTGTGGAATGGGTGGTCGCCGAGTTCGCCCCGGTGGTGGAGCCTGTGGGTGACCGGCCGTTTCATGCATGGGTCAAGCGGGTGGCCGCTTTCCTGACGACTTCACGTCGGAACAACTTCGACACCGTGACCGAAGCAGCGGCCCAACTGAGCTGCAGCCACGATGAGATGCTGCATGTACGGGCTAAGGTCGGCGCCGAGATGTTCCTCGCCCACCTGATACTGAGAGCCGGGTCGATCACTCGAGAAGGGTCGGCTGACAGCCCCCTCCCGCGCGCTGTGGCCGCCTTGCGGGCCGGGCTGGACGGTCGGCAGTTGGAGCATCTCGCCGAGGAAATCCTGCCGGGCTGGGTGGATCCGGATGATGCTGTCCCCTTCGCTCCGGTCTCCTCCGCAGGGGAGACAGCACGCCGACCGGTGGTTTTGCTGCACGCCTACGACGAGTGGACCGCTGGCCAACATATCCGGCGGGCGCTGTACAACGAGCCGGACAGCTTTCAGTTGGGACGGCTGCCCGATCCGCAGGAGATGCCGGTCGACGAGCGTGCACCGGCTGAGGACCTTCTCGATGCGTGCCTGGCGGCGTTACGAAAGGTCTTCGGGGTGCCGCCGCAGATGCCGCTCAATGAGCACACGGTGCAGGCGCGGGAGCGGATCCGCGACTATCTGGTCATCAACGCCGCCGATTGGCGCCTGCAGGACGTGGCCACGGTGGTCAACACACTGCACGGATGGTTCTCCTGGCTGATTGTCATACTGCTGACTCCGGAAGGCAGGCCCGTCGAGGACGAGTTGCGCAGTCTTGAGCTGACCCGCGCGGTCTCAGTGGGCTTGCCGGTGGGAGCGGAGCAGCGCGCGTACTCCCTCAAGACGCGTCTGGATGCTGCGGTGCAGCCGGCCGGATGAATGCCAGTCGATGAAAGGCAGGACCTATGACCGTGGCGAGCGGTTCTCAAACTCATGTTCCGGACCGCGACGACGGCCTGGTCTACGTAATGCCCGATTCCCTCAAGCTCTCAGTCAAAGTTGCTCTGGCTGCGGGGCGTCCGCTTCTGCTGCGGGGCAAGCCGGGGTCCGGCAAGAGTTCGATGGCGCCCTTCGTGGCCAAAGAGCGTGGCTGGCGCTACTACAACTTCGTGGTGACCTCCCAGACTCGGGCCCGCGATCTGCAGTGGACGTATGACGGGGTTCGCCGCTTGGCCGAAGCCCAGACCCCGACAAGAGGGTTATTGGGCAGAGGGTCCAAGCATCTGAGTCCCGACTACTACGTCGAGCCGGGCCCTCTGTGGTGGGCTTTTGCGCCGGAATCCGCGGCCCGTCACGTCCGGGCCATGCAGCGTGCACGCGAAGGCATCGTGGAGGCGTATGAGCATCCGCTGGAGAAGCGGAACAAGGGACGTGATGCCCAGCATGCCGTGGTGTTGATCGACGAGATCGACAAGGCGGATCCCGATGTGCCCAACGGGCTGCTAGCGCCGCTGGCGTCGCACGGCTTCACTGTCGCCGAGTCCGGGACACGGGTGGAGTTCGAGGCGTCGGGAGGTGAGTTCCAGGAGCGCCCCTTCCACCGGAATCTGGTAGTCATCACGACGAATGAGGAGCGGGAACTGCCGCAGGCTTTCCTCCGACGGTGTGTCATCGCCAAGCTGGTGCCTCCCACCGAGGTGGAGGAACTGGTGCGTATCGCTGAGGAGCATCTGCGGGCCCGCCTCGGCAAGGTTGACGAAAAGGATCTGGAGCTGGCCTCGGCCTTGGCCACGGAACTGAAGAATGTGAGGGATGCAGCGCGCCAGGAGGGCATCCGGGAGCCCAGTACCGCCGAGTATCTGGATGCGCTGTGGGCATGCCGGTCGCTGGGCTTCGAGGTGCGCAAAGACGACGAGAACTGGCAGGCAATCCGCGGACTCACACTCTTCAAGCCACAGCATCTGAGGGACTGAGCAGTGGACATCGAGCGTCTTCAGCAGGCGGAAGGGCCCTGGCCTTCAGGGGAGATCTGGATCGCTGACATGGCGCGGGTGGTCACTTCGCTGGGCGTGGATCTGGCCGACCACGTCACGTTGACCGAGATCGCCGAGTTGCTGGGGATGCAGATGCCCGCCCCGGTGCGCAGAGCGTCGCAAACAGGCGCCCCGCACAGCGGGGCCGTGCCCCCCTCTCCGCAGCCTCCGCCTCCTGCCCGGCCTTCTGCACCTGCTACGGAGAGTGCCTCGCCTGCCCAGCCGTTCCCGGATGAGCCCACTCCTTTGCTGACGCCCTTGAGTTCGGGGCAGAGTGAGCCCCGTGCGTGGGCCGAGCCAGCCCTGGCCCTGCAGGATCAACAGCCTGCCGCGCACCCTGCGCCCTACGAGCCGTTGCTGCCGCCCAGCTCCGAAGCGGCCACGCTCCACGCAGTGCTGTCGCGCATCGTGTTCGAGGGGCCGGTCGACCTCGAGCGTCTGCTCGATCTGGTGGCCGAGAACGCCTTTGTTACCGAACTGCCCCGTCGCCCGGTACGTACGCTGCGGTTCGGGGTGCAGCTTCTGGTCGATCTCGGAGAAGGCATGCAACCGTTCCTGCGAGACGAGATGGAGATTCTGGAGCGGGTGGCGGCGATCGCCGGCCGTCACAGCTGCGAAGTTAGGTATTTCACGGATTGTCCGCTGCACCGGTGCGGTGAGGGCGCTGGATGGACGTGGAAGCCCTACCGGCCGCCGGCGAGCGGCGCCAAGGTGCTCGTGCTCAGCGACTTCGGACAGCATGGGAACAGCGGAGGCAGCGCTGCCTACCGGCTGCGCAGGGACTGGGAGGCCGCGGTTGATCTGATGCGGCGCAACGGCTGTCTGCCCGCTGCTTTGGCACCGATGCCGCCCGATCGCTTTCCCGCATGGCTGACTTCCCTGATGCCGGTACTGAGCTGGGACCGGACGACGACCACGGCACGTGCCCTGATCGGACTGTCATGAGTGCGGAACACGTTCGCATCCCCGGCCACGAGTCAGGCCTGCCGCGCCTTGAGGACATGCCAAGGACAGCCCGCCGACTGGCTGTCGTCCTGAGCACCGCCACCCGTATCGAACCCGAACTAATGCGGACGGTTCGTATCAGGATCCGTCCCGACCTCGATGTGGGCGCGGAATCCGCGCTGTGGTTCGGGCCGTGGGCGCACCGCAACGCCGCCCAGTACATGGCGCTGCGCCCCTCGCTGCTGGAGCCGCTGAGGAACGAACTGCGTGATGAACTGGTGGCAAGCATGCCGGGCGATGCCGTGCGGCGGGCGGGCGAGGCCATCTTTCGGACGCATCGCAGCCTTTCCCCTGTGCTGGCGTTGGAAGAGCAGGTCACGTGGGCGGCGGTGCTGGCCGATGCCGGAGTGCGAACGCCGGAGGCGGATGGTGACCCCCAGTTCGCGGTGGATCGGCTGCTGGAACGTGCGCTGCGGGCTGCTGTGGAGACACCAGAGCGGCGCGATGGGTTACGCCGCTGGTTCGCAGGAGCCTGGCAGCGTTTCCCCGAGCGGGTGAGGCAGGCTCCTGCAGCACTCGACCTCTTCGATGTGCTGCACCTGGAGGGCTCTTCCTCCCTCTCCCCCGCCCGTGTTTCCGCCCCCGTCCAGCCTGCCCACCTTGGGGGCGTAAGTGACGTCATTCTTTCCGTGCGGCACGACGGCGGGTACGTCACCGTCGGAGATCCGGGCTGGCCGGCGGAGAGCGTCCTGGTTCCCGACACGCAGCCACGCATTCTTGAAATCGCCCACGATCTCACCGCCTGGGAGCAGGCAGAGAAAGTGCGGGTCCCGCGCGGAGGACGTATGAGCGTGCCGGTTTCGGACGTTCCCGTCTACGTGCGCACCGCCCGCGGTGTGGTCTACCAGCTGGGTGCGCCCGGCAGTTCAGAGGTAATCGGCTATCCGGCCATTGCCACGACGGCCCGGCAGGACCGCGGTCTGCTGGGTGGCCCTGTCACGGACCTCACGAATGCATCGGCTGTTCGCTTCGGTATTGCTCCGGTCATCAGCCCGCACCAGGGCAAGCGCCCACGTGACTACCGCCATCCGCTCTATGAGGTGCGCACCGGCCCCGACCCCTACCTCCCGAACGCCGTTGATACGCGACTGGCAGTTGTCCTGCGCGGTGCCCGTGCGGGCAGTCGGCTGGTGGTGGTCACCGGGAGGCCGGCCAGCGGCCGCACCCGTACGGCATGGGAGGCGATGCGCCGTGTTCTCAGCGACTGGTGGGTATGGTGCCCGGAGCTACTGGACCGTGCTCAGGTAATGATCGATGCTGTGGCCCACGACCAGTTGGGCTCACAGACCGTGGTGTGGCTGGACGACATCGATCTTCTTCTGGCCGATGCGTTGGCCGGTGAGAAGGTGGCGGAGGCGCTGGAGGAGGTGCTCACGGACCCCGCCCGGCGGCCCCTGCTGCTTCTGGCCACGGCCCGTCCGTTTCCTGACAGTCGCGCCGGTATGGGCCCGCGGGCCGCGGCCCTGCTGGCCCGGGCCGCACACGTCCAGATGCCGGAGCGCCGCCCGAATGTTGCGCTGCGGGCTCCGTTCGCGGGGACGGGCGGGACTCAGGCTTTGGCGTTTGAACAGCCCCGCCTCAAAATCATGCCTCGCAGCGAACTGCCGGCGCGCACGGAAGGTTTCGTCGGGCGGGCCACAGAGTTGGAACAGCTGTTCTTTCTCCTCGGCACTAGGGCCGCGAGGTCCGCATTCGCCGTTGTCACAGGTCTGTCCGGAGCCGGCAAGACCGCTCTTGCGGTGGAGGCCGCGCACCGAGCACGCCGGCGGGGCTGGTTTCCCGGCGGGATCCTGTGGATGAACCTGGCGGGCCAGCCGTTCACGCCGTCGCGTCTGCTGACCAGACTCGGCCTCTCCCGGAAGGGCCAGCCGGACGACGAGGCCGTGCAGTGGGTGGTGTGCGCGGCACTGCTGCACCAGCTCACCGGCACAGGCCATCAGCCCGTTCTGCTTGTCCTGGACGACGCCCCGTCCTGGGAGTTCGACGACCTGCCTTCGCTCGCCCCGGGCCTATCCGTCCTGGTCACCTCACGCGGGGAGGGACCCCAACGGGCCGAGCCCGTGGAGCTCGGCCCCCTGGAGGCAGCAGACGCGCACCGCTTGCTCGAGGCAAGACTGGCTTCACTGGCTTCCCCGGAGCAGGCTGGCGGCGTCGGCCCCGAGGAAGAGGCTGCGCAGGAACTGGTCGAGGCGTGCGGACGGCTGCCGCTGGCCCTGTCCGTCGCTGCCGCGCTGCTGGCCGCAGACCGCACCCTGACCGTGCCCGCTCTGGTCGCCGCCATCGAGCAGGCGCCGATCAGCCTGGACGCCTTGGCCTATGAGGACCAGTCCGTCCGCGTTGCCATTGACAGGTCGTACTCCCGGCTCAATCCCACACAGGCGCGGGTCTTTCGTCTGCTGGCTCTGCTCCCCACCCCCGAATTCACCTCCCCTGCAGCCGCCGCTCTGCTCGGCCGTCCGCCGGAGCGGTTGCTGCGCAGACTGGTCCGTTTGCACCTGCTCGATCACGAACCGCGAGGCGGCCGGTGGCACATGCACAGCCTCGTGCGCCAGTATGCGGCCGACCTGGGCCTGGAACATGCCCTCGAGGACGAGAAAGAAGAGGCGTTCGAGCGTCTCATGCACCATTACCAGCTGCATGCTGAGGCAGCCGATGGCTGGCTTCGGGGAAAAACCCCGCCGGATGCAAAGGTGTTCGCATCCCGGCGCCAGGCTGTGCTCTGGCTGAGGAGCGAGCGTGTCAGCCTGGTGGCGGCCGTGGACTGCTGCCTCAAGGAGGGCCGTCGCCGCACCGCTGCTGCGATCGCACTGGCCTTAGCGGAATTCTTGACGCGGGGACAGCACTTCGAAGACCTCCTCCATGTCATGCGCGCCGTCCTCGACTCCCCCGGAAGCAGCGAGGACGATCAGTACACGCGGGCGGCGGCGCTGAACAATTTCGCCCTGGCCATGGCCAGGACAGGCAACTTCGAAGAGGCCCTGGACGCGCTCAAGCGTGCGGCCGAACTGCACGGCCGTCTGGGAGACCGCCGTGCGGCCTACGCGGTGATGCTGCGGAATCTGGGGGCGACGCTGCTGGTCGGCAACCGCCCCCGGCATGCCGCGCAGGTTCTGCGTGATGCCGCCAGGTACTACGTGGACGCTTCCGGCGAGCCGATGCGCGCCCAGGTGCTCAGCCATCTTGGTCTCGCGTTGCTGGAGGCGGGAGAACCCGTTCAGGCGATTGATCCGTTGCTGCAGGCCGGCGAACTGCTGACTCATGTTCAGGCGCCGGCGCAGGACCGGGCAATGCTCCTGGCCAACCTGGGCACGGCTTTGTTGCGCACTGGTCAGCGGGAGGAGGCGGTGGCCGTGCTGCTGGAGGCCACCGCGCTGGATGATGACGGCGGCAGCCGGCGGGGACAGGCGGACATGAGGGAACGACTCGGTCGGGCCATGATGGAGGCTGGCCTCTTCACCGAGGCTGTCCGCTGCTTGGATGACGCGGTGTCCGCCTACGGAGAGTTGGCGGACGCCCGCAACGAGGCGCAGGCGCGCAATAACCTCGGGCTGGCCTTGCTGGACACCAACCGGGGGGGTGAAGCGGTGTGGCAACTGGAAGAGGCGCTCCATCTCTACCGCGGCAGCGGCGACGCCCTGTCGGCCGCACAGTGCAGCAACAACCTGGGCAAGGCACTGCGTCGCCTCGGCGAGCACAGTACGGCTGTCGAGGTGCTCAGCCAGACGGTGGTGGACCTCCAAGGCGCGGGAGACGAGGCCGGGGCGGCCGAGGCGCTGCTCAATCTGGGGCTGGCCCAGCTGGCTGAGGGGCATGCGCCCCAGGCGC
The DNA here is from genome assembly GCF_040634475.1 of Streptomyces sp. NPDC007095. Taxonomy (NCBI): domain Bacteria; kingdom Bacillati; phylum Actinomycetota; class Actinomycetes; order Kitasatosporales; family Streptomycetaceae; genus Streptomyces; species Streptomyces sp. NPDC007095. The sequence goes on along the minus strand of NZ_JBEYFS010000203.1, from coordinate 13,762 downwards.
AGGCAACGCTCACCGCCAGCGCCGACGCGCACGCATCGTTGGGGAACATCACCGGGCGTGCGCATGCTCTGCTGGGACTGAGCCGTGCCGCGATGAGCAACGGTGATCCGCAGGCGGTGCAGTACCTTCGGTTGGCCACCGAGGCATTCCGCCATGGGCGTTCCACAGAGGGGATGATGGAGGCGCTGCTGCTGCTGAGTGACTTGTTTGCCACCACAGGGCAGAAAAGTGAAGCCAGCAAGGTTTTGCGGGAGGCGCTGCACTTCAGGGACGAGTCGGCCGCCGAGTCACGCGCGTTGTCGTAGGCGAGCCGGGCCGGAGGGAGAGCCGGCTCTGTCAGGCAGCCGGCTCGAGAAGTCTTCAGGTGGCGCTGTGGCGGCTGCCGGGCCCGTAGGTGACGAACCTGACGCCGGTTACCGCTCCGGCCTGCACCAGCGAGCCTTGCACGGCTGCGGCTCGGGCATCCAGCAGCGTCTCGTCCCGGTGCGACCGCTGACGGGTTTCCTGCCCCCACGCCTCCAGCTCCCGCCGGAACGAGGGGTCACGCCTCGCCCGCCGTGTCAGCGCATCGGCAAGAGCTTCGGCTCTGGTTTCGCTGGTGGGCGCCGCGAACAGAGCTTCCAGCTCCATCTGCCCAGGCGCAGGAACAGCCCCGGCGAGTTCGTCCGGCGGCTGTACGACTAATGCAGCGAGCCGGCTCCACACGTGGCGCTCTGGCTCATCCATTGTGTGTCCGGCCGCAGTGAGCGCGGCCTTGACCAGCAGTGCAGGTGACAATGAGTCCACGGCATTCCCCCTTCACCATTGACCCACATTCCATGACAATAATGGGCGAAAATGCCCACCCTTGCCTCCAGTCCGCGCCGTCGTTACATACCCGTAATACGGCTTCGGGAAGCCTCCCGTTCAGAACGGGTCACGGCGGCGACCCGGGGGCGCCCGGGGACCCTTGCGTCCCCTGTGCCAACGGATCCCCTCCCCCCGGTGTCACGCTCCCTCCCCCCGTACGCAGCCGCTCGAAAACCAGATCGAAAGTGAAACCGGCGCTGAAGCCGAGCGGCACCGTGAAGAACAGCAGCCGGCGCACATCCAGGTCCTCCAGCAGTGCAGGCACCGTCAGCAACTGGGATGCGCAGTACAGCAGCACGGACACCAGCCCGGCACCCAGTCCCCGCACCGCTGCCCGCAGCCAGCCGGACTCCGTCTCGAACGTATGCCGGATCAGCGCCCCGGCCACCGAGGCCAGCAGCGGAGCGGCCACCAACACCGTCATCCGGTGCACCGTGGCCGGCCCAGGAGATCCCGCCGTGACCAGCAGGGCCAGGGCGCCGAGCAGGCTCAGCACCGCTGCAACAAGTCCGGTACTGGCCCGCCGCATGCTCGAACGGGCCGCCCGTCGCGCCTCCTGCTCCGCCTGCCGCCGACGCGTCCGCTGCAGAAGCAGGCAGGCCACCAGCCGGGCCGCCGAATCGGACTGCCAGTTGTCCCCCATCAGGGCGATATCGTCGTCGTCAGTGTCGTTGCGGACCTTGTCGAGATTCACCCATACCTGACCGGCGCCGCCACCGAACGCGGCCACCGGCAACACGGGAATGCGCTGGGACAAGGCGACAATCCCGGCAATGCGCGTCGACTGTCCTCCCCCGATCAGCACCACGCCGTCCGCCTCCAGTAGCCGCCGGAAATAGGCCACCTCCCATTCGCTGCTGGTGTCGCGAACGGTTTCCAACGTGACACAACTGCCTTGCGGCAGGGCGAAATCCACGTCGCGGTGGCGCGGCGGAAAGGCGGCCACTCGGCCCGGCGCATCCGCAGTGCAGGCCCCTGCGTAACCGTGGACCACATCCCATTCGGCGTAAGTAGTCTTGCTCGAGAAGACGGCAAGATCACACCCACCCCTGGCCAGCTCTGCGCCCAACAGGCGGCATGCATCGCGGGCCTGTTCCACAGCCTTCAGGGGCGGCGCAAACTCACGGCTGGCATCGACACTGCCGATGACCGCAATGAGAGGTCGTAAACGTTGCGTCGAGGACATGGCGCAGTCTAGCCAGGAAGATCCCTCCGCCGATGCCCCCTTGCGTGAACTGACCACTCACGCACCCCATTTGGCGATACCTACGGGCCGCCCGACGGCAGCATCGGGAGATCGGACTGGTCCTGCTGCGCTCGACTTGGGCGGTCAGGCTGCTGACGGCGGCGACATGCGACCGGGCCCTGAAGGGGTGTTCGATCTGGGCGCGCTGCACCGGATCGCCGGCCAGGCCGTGGTCAGCACCGCGGACCTGGTCTTCGAATCGGTGGAGATCTACACCGACGCCACCGCCTTCTCCGTCGGCCAGCAAGGCGGGGCGCCCCACATTCTGGTGCGCGTCCAGACCCAGGCCCTGTCGGGGGAGGCGGAGCAGGAGCGGTTCGCCGAGGAGGTGCAGCGGGCCCGGCGGGCCGCGGCTCATCCCCGAGCGGCCGAGCCGTCCAGCCTCAACGAGCCGACCGGACCCGAACACGGGATGGTGGAGCTGCCGCTGCACATCGCGTGGTCCGGACTGCGCATCCTCAATCTGGACCGGCCCTGCCAGCGCATGAGCCTGTACAGAACAGTGTTCGCCGAAGGCATGCGTGACGACCGATGCCGCTTCCTCAACAAGGGCATCCTGCTTGAGCTGTGGCCGGTACTCCGCAAGCTCATCAGCACGGCCGTCAAGGACGTCGGGAAGAAGCGTTCCACGAACTGTAAATATGATCAACTTCCCGCACGTTCCCCCGGCACCGCCACCACCATAGGCGTTCTCACCGCACCTGCGGCAGTCTCACCCAACCTGCAGGACCGCAGTTCAAACAGCCCACACAGAGTCCAGAACCCGTCGCAATCCATCTGCGGCGCCGCAGGTCAACGGCATGCAATCACCGCAACATCAGTGAGACCTCACAGCAAGCCGGAGGTCTGGGCGGCGCTGGCGGACGGGCAGCGCAAGCGCCTGGAGGCTCTCGGTGTCGTACCGCTCCCGCCGGAGCAGGAAGCACCCGCCAAGGCGGCCTCTGGAGCCTTCGAGCGGGGCGTTGCGGCTCTGGCTCAGTACAAGGCCCGAACCGGGTCTGTGACGGTCCCCAGGGCCCACGTGGAGACCGTAGTCGTCGACGGCCAGGAGCACTCCGTGAAGCTGGGCGTATTTCTTTCGAACACAAAATCGAGGCGCGGCAAGCTGGCCACCGACAAGCTCCAGGCGCTGGCCGACCTCGGGCTGGACTGGGCAGCCTAGGAGCCAACACGTCCACACCGAGCCGCATCGCTTTGTCTCCGAGCTCCACCCGCCGATCGGCACGGCTGACACACCGCACGCGCCCAATTGTTCCGCCGCGACATGTGGATCCGTCACCGCGTGGAAGCCGAAGTCGGCGGCCACCTGCTCGAGTGTCACGTCCGGACCGCGGTTCCTCGCGACCCGCGCGACGCCCCCGCGGAACTCCTCGGGATAAGGCTTGGGCACAGCGACATCCTTCCGACCCGCCCCACAGGGCAAGCCAGTTCAGATGTCACCCGGTCGTGCACCAGACCCTCACGTCCGATAGCTTGTCATGCCTTGAGCTGCCGACCTATGTTTCGATGATCATGCGCACATCCCCAATGATCAGCGTCATAGTCGCCGCTCACGACCTGCAGGGTCAGCTGGAGAGCTGCCTGCGTTCGATCCTGAACCAGTCCTTCCGGGATCTGGAGGTCGTCGCGGTCCTGGACCAGTCGCCTGAGTGCCCTGCGAACGTGGTGGATGACTACGCTCAGCGTGACGGGCGCGTGTCCGTCGTGCGCTTGAAGGGTGTCGTCGGCATCGGCCGGATACGCAACGCAGGCGCGGAGCACGCCGCCGGTGATTACCTGCTGTTCCTGGACAGCGATCACATCGTCGGGGGTACAACACTTCAGGCCATGGCCGACCAGCTGCAAGCTACAGACGAGCCGGACGTTCTTCTCTTCGGGCATACGCGTCTGCATCACCGTCGCTCCTGGCACGGTGCCGCCGCCGAGCTGATTGCCCAGCAGGGGCGTGAGTCCTTCGCCCCGATCGATCTGCCTGAGTTGTTCGGTGCCCCCGCCTACTCCTGGGACCGCTTGTTCCGCCGCGACATGTGGATCCGGCAGCACCTCTCATTTCCCGACGGTCTCTACGAGGAGGTCTCGGCCGTCCACCGCGCCATGCTCGCCGCTGACCGGATCGGCGTTCTGAGATGGAACTGCGTGCAAATCCGCCGCCGGCTCACCCAACACCCCGCAGACGCGCCAGGCGGCACCCACTTCGACGTCTTCGCCAGGTACGAAGAGAGCTTCGGTCTGCTGCAGGAGCGCACCGCCCTGGACGCTCTGGCTCCCTTTCTCTTCACTCGCATGATTCGTCACTACCTCTTCCTTCTCAATCTTGAGGGGTGCCTCTCCCGCGCCGAGCGCCCGCAGTTCTTCCAACGCGCCAGCGAGCACTACCGCCGATTCCTCCCCGACGGCTACGAGCGCCCCGATGGCCGCGAGGGCGTCAAGTTCCAACTCGTCGCGAGCGGGATGTACAGCGCTTTCGAGGCCGCCAGGCTCCCTCAGCTCGCACGCGGCTTCGTCTCCCGGGGCGCCACCGTCCGCGGAGGGTAGCGCAGGCTGAGCGGCACCGACCGGGACACTCAATGTCAGGACGTGGCCTCACGCCCGTGACACGGCTTCCCGCCGCGCCGACGGGTGAACTCACCGAGCAGCCAGTCCTGATCCTCGACCTCCTCGCCAAAGTGGGTCTTCAAAGTTGAGCGGTCCTAACTTGTTCGTGGGTTGGACGGGCCATCGTAAGGTCCAGAGGCCCAGAGACACCGGGTATGGCTTTTGAGGGCGTTGTCACGTTGTTGGGTGTGTGGGTGCCTGATGGCGCGTCGGGGCGTGGTGGGGCCCGGGTGCCGGCCTGTGGTCAGGCCGTGGTGGCTGTGGCGACGACTCCGGTGACGTGGTCCCAGACGGCGAAGCGGATGGTCATCTCGGCGCGGTGGTCGGAGGCGGTCATCAGGTGACGGTGGGGCCGGAAGTGGGGTGAGATGCCGCTGAATGCGGACAGGAACCGCTGGGCCGCGCCGACGGAGCGGATGCCTTTCATCGCGCGTTCGCGCTGGCGGGTTGCGATGTGCCGGCTTCGTGGCAGTGACCCAGCTGGGGATGTGCCACCCCATGACAGCCGCGAGGTCGCGAAGTACCACCGCCGTGTCAGTGGCAAGCCCCCAGCCACAGGCCGACGACCAGCAGGTACACAGTGACCATCACACCCAGTAGCAGGCCGAGCGTGTCGACCACGACATGCCGCTTGCGCCCGTTGACCAGCTTCCCGCCGTCGAAGCCACGGCTGTCCGTACCGACGACGGCGTCCGCCTTGACCGACTGCGAGTCGATCACACCCGCACTCGACTCCGCATCGCGGCCCAGCTTCTCGCGGACCTTCGACCGGAGCCGGTCGTGGAACTCCCTGACCAGGGTGTGATCGCGCCAGCGGCGGAAAAACGCGTAGACCCGGTCCCATGGCGGGAAGTCCACCGGCATAGCCCGCGTGGAGTTCAAGTCGGCTGCATCGTCGTGTGATTGTGTCGCTCACCGGTTCGGAAACGCGGACGGCCACACCAACCAGGAGATCGCTGCCCAGCTGTTCCTCAGCCCACGCACGGTGGAATGGCACCTCGGCAACGTGTTCACCAAACTCGGGGTCAGCTCTCGCAGACACCTCCGCTCAGAGCTGTCTCCCGCGAAACCGACGACGCCGATTACCAGCAGCGGACGCAGCGGCCCGAAAACTCCCCACAAGACGACAGAACGAAAGGCATGAGATCCGGCACTTCACCGAAACCGACGGCTTCTGGTCCGATGAGGAGGGCCGTCGTGGGCGCGCCGCGGCAAGGCAGCGGCGGCATCCGGTTCCTCACCGCAGCAGGGGGCGCCGGCGGTGTGCGGGCGCCCCCTGCTGCCCGGTGTCAGTGCCCGGCCGTAGCGTGTGCGCGTGACCCAACTCCTGCAGACCTACTCCTACTTACGGCCTTCGGCCGTGCACGATTCCACGGCCGGACGCACCCTCGCGTTGGAGACCTCCGGCGGTGCCACCCCGGCCGGAGAGGCGGCCAACCCCCGGTTCTTCAGCGGGTTCCTGACCGCACCGGCCGCCGCGGCGACGGCGCTGCTCGCGGTCGCCGACGTTGTAGGTGCCAAGAACCACGTCCGTGCTGGTCACGCCACGTGTTGGTACTCGTGCAGGATGCCACCGAGGCTGTCGTGCCGGTAGACGTTGACCCCGGGGACGGCACTGTTGATTCCCGACATGGGTGTGAGCCACAGCCTGGTTGAGCACAAAAGATTCCCACCCAGGGCGGCGTCGTCCGCGAACGCCGCTTTCCCATGCCCGGTGCAGGTGCTCGTCGAGCACCGACAGGGCGACATATCGATTCTCCCACCAGGAATCACTGGTGGGAGAATCGGCCGGCATTACAGTCAAATCACCTTACTGCGCTACGTCACTGAGACCCACCAGGATCAGCGAGAGCCAACCGCAGTGCTTCCAGGTAACGGTCCGCTGCTTGCCGTGAGGCCTCCATGGCTGTGTGGAAGCCGTCTGCATGCGCCCCGTCCAGTTGCTGCTGCCCAGTCCTGAGCGATACCTCTAGGTCAGCAAAGTAGTGCGGAGCCTCTAGGGTCATCCCACCCTTGACCATCTGCCAGTCGACGTGCCGAGCGAAACGATCAAGCCACTCATTCAAACCAACCGGTGCATCGTCAGGAAGATTCCCCGTGACCATTCGGCAATGAAGCTCGATCAATTCGGCAGCCTTGTAGGGATAGTAGGTGGAGCCCATCGGGTCCTCATCCCACAGATCAAGGAGGCTTCCAACGCACTCCAGGAGACCGGCAATATCCTCGATCCGCACCAGCGAGGACTCGTCATGCATGCTCGACATCAGATCACGGAATGCCAACCAGTCAGGTTCCTCCGAGACTGCTTCAGTCCACTCCCGCGACAACCCAGCTTCCACAATCGGCCCGAAGCGTTCCACCACCACGCGAAGCCGCTCGATCCGACGTGCGAGATCCCCGTCATCCTTCACTGCTCACCCACCTCCTCTGAACGTGAACGACCGCTGCCCCCACCTGAACTGGAACTTGGCGATACCGTTGAGGAAGTAGTTTATCCTGCCCTTCCAGTTCGACGGCCCTGTAAGTTGCCCGCCAGCATCTCGGATGGAATCTTCACAGTAAGGGCAGACGTTCCTGCTCGCGCCGCCATCCCAAAGCGTCCAGCCCTGGTTCTCGATGTGTTGCATCGCGTTCGTCTCTGCATGCAACGTAGGATCATTTACGGCTGCGACCTCTCCCGGCTGCAATGCGGCAGTCTGCGCTTCCGTCAATCCGTCGCCACTGGCGGCAACGACATCTACCGGATTGCCACCGCCCATGTCGGCGCGTACAACGGCGACTGTCTGGTTCTTATAAGGCCGTCCACCATCCTTCGATCCGTCATGGATTACCTTACGTATTTCCTCAGCGCGGTCGGTGAACTCGCAGTTGTGGACGAGGACCGGCGTACCGCCAGCCTCCACATAGTACGTGTGGAGGTCACCGATCGTCAGGTCGTACGTCGTCGTGTGTGCGTGGTAAAGGCGGACCGCGGTGACCGTTGCCGTGCCGGTCGGGGTCTGGAGGGCGTCTCCGGGGTGGAGGTCCTTGGCGTCGACGAAGGCGGACCGGGTCTGGTCGTAGAAGGGGTGGTGGTAGGTGGTGGTGAGGGTGCCCCCGCCGGAAGAGGTGGCGGACGGGGCCTCGGCCACGGTGGCGGCGGCCAGTTGCTGGCGGTCGGCGGGGGTGTGCGGGTGGGGGATGCCGGCGGCGGTGGTGATGACGGCCGCGGAGGCGGCGAGGCCGAGGGCCGCCCTGGTCAGGATTCGCTTGCCGAGGCCGGACTTGGGCTTCGGCGCCGGCTTCGCCTTCGTGGGCACGATGGTGACGTCCACGAAGTCATGGTCGCTGTAGGTGACGATGACCCGCGTGACGGTGTGGGACTGGGTGCCCTTCGTACCGGGGACGGAGTCCTTAATCTTGTCGCCGGCCTTGACCTTCTCGATGGGCCGCGTGGAGCCGTCGGCCATCACGACCTCTGTGGTACCGGTGAAGCTGTGGGTGGCGCCGCAGCCACTGCGGCCGAACAGCTTCCCGCCCGCGGTGGCGAGGACACCGCCCGCGGCACCGCCGATGGCACCGGACTCCGCGCCGTCGGCCGTCGCGGCCGCCGCGCCGGACCAGGAGCAGTCGGCGTGGGTCTCGGAGCAGGTGAGGCCGTAGTCGGCCGCGCCGGTGGCACCGCCGGATATGCCGCCGATGGTGGCGCCTTCCAGGGTGTTGGTGACGAGCTTGGGCAGCGCGTCGCCAAGCGCGGACTCCGCGAGCTTGCCGCCGAGCGCTCCGCCGATGCCGCCGCCGACGGCACCGCCCACGGCGCCCAGCACGGTGGAGGTGGCGAAGGCGCTGACCGAGCAGGCTCCCTTCTGTCCGCCCATGCACTTGCTGCCCTGGTCAACGAGACCGGCGGCCGCTCCGGCGAGCGCGCCGCAGGCGACGGCGCCGGGGATGGCCAGGCTTCCTCCGCTGCCCGCGGTGACGGCGGCTTCACAGCCGGCGAAGACCACCGTGGACACGGCGAACGACGCGATGGCGGCGGCGTGGTTCTTGAAGTAGGTCGTGGCGGTGTTCACTCGCTTGGCCACGGCCTGGTAGGTGCTGTGGGCGGCATGGCTCACGAAGTTCGACGCGGTCCGTCTGAAGCTGGAGGCCTTGCGTTTGACCGCGGCCTTCGCGTCGGCGATCTCCCTGTTGAGCTGGGCGATCTGCCGGTTGAGACTGGCGATCTCGCGGTCCAGTGAGGCCATTTCCCGGTCGAACGCGCGCGATGCGGAGTCATAGGCGTCGCTGGCCCATCCGCTCACGGCGTCCCAGGCACTGGAGAGCTTGTCCGAGACCCAGTCGTATGCCTCGCTGGCGTAGTGGGTGACGGCGTGCCACCCCGAACTCACCGCGCTGGTGAATCCGTTCCAGGCGTGGCTCGCGGCGTGGCTGACGCTGTTCCAGGCGTCGCCGAGCCAGCTCTGGCCCGTGGGGTCGGTGCGGGTGAGGGGGTTGTCGTCGACGTAGGCGAAGGGGTTGGCGGCGGCCGAGTTCGGCACCGGGTTCAGGGACGCGGTGTCCTTGTTCATGAACTGGCCCGTGGCCGGGTTGTACCAGCGGGAGGCCATGTTGACCTTGCCGGTGGCGTTGTCGGTCCAGCCCGACTGGTAGCCGAGGTTGCCGCTCGGGGTGCCGGTGGTGCCGGTGACGTTGCCGAGGGGGTCGTAGCCGGTGGAGGCGGTCAGGGCCGAGCCGGTGCCGGTGAAGTCGCCGACCACGTCGTCGTGCTGGTCGGTGTAGGCCAGAGTGGCCGTCGCGGGGGTGCCGCCCGGTGTGCCGATGCCCACCAGGGCGTCGCCGGGTGTCCAGGTGTAGGTGCTCGTGCCGTCGGACGCGAGGTTGTTACCGGTGCCGGAGTAGGTGAAGGTCCTCGTCGCCCCGCCGTTGGCGGTGTTGGTGATGACGCGGCCGAGGGCGTCGGTGAGGTAGGTCTGGCTGCCCTGGGTCAGTTGCTGGTTGAAGGCGTCGGAGGCGAAGTCGGTCGCGCCGGAGGTGCCGGACTGGTGGGTGAGGGTGCCCCGGGCGCTGTAGGTGTAGGTGTTCTGTCCGTCGCCGGTGAGCTGGTCGCGGGCGTCGTAGGTGTAGACGTCGGAGCCGACGCGGATGCGGTTGCCGGAGTCGTCGTACGCGTACGCAGTGGTGGTGCCGCCGTTGTTCCAGGAGGTCAGACGGTCCGCGTAGTCATAGCTGTAGGTGTTGTTCGTGGCGCCGGCGAATCCGCTGGTGGTCCTGCTGGTCTCGTTGCCGTTGGGGTCGTACCCGTAGCCGATGGAGGCGACGGTGCTGCCGCCGGGGGTCTTGAGCGTGTCGCTGGTCAGCCGGTGCAGGTGGTCGTAGCCGTAGGAGCGGGTGTCACCGCCCGTTCCGTACTGGACGCTCGCCAGCTGGTTGAGGGTGTTGTAGCCGTAGGTGAGGCGGGTGCCGGTGGCCGGGTCGGTCAGGCCGGCGAGCCGGTCGTTGTTGTCGTAGCCGTAGGACGTGGTGCCGGCGGCATCGGTGCGCGCCGTGAGAAGTCCGTCGCCGTTGTAGGCGAAGGAGCCCGTTCCGGCTGATCCGCTGCTGGTCAGCAGGTTGCCGCGGTCGTCGTAGGTGAAGTTCTCGTCGGTGGCGGCGGTGGTCGTGCCGATCGCGGCGGTGACCGCGCTGCGCATCCGGTTGTCGTGGTCGTAGGTGAAGGTGCGGTCGGCGGTGGCCGTCTCGGCTCCGGCGCCGGACTGGGCGGTGATGTTGCCGACGTTGTCGTAGCCGGTGGTGACGCTCACTCCGCCGGGGGCGGTCCGGGTGGCTGGGCGCCCGTCTGCGTCGTAGGCGGTGGTGAAGGTCGAGTCGGCCGCACTGGCGTAGCTGTAGGTGGAGGTGGTCACCGCCGGTTCGACGGTCGACTCCGGCAGGTTCCACGGGTTGTAGGTGTAGTAGGTGCTGTTGCCGCGGCCGTCGGTGAAGCGCGTGCCGTTCCCGGCGGCGTCGTAGCCGAACGAGGTCGTGATGGAGTGTCCGTCGTCCACCGGCTGGGTCTCGCCGGTCACGTGTCCGAGCGCGTCGTAGGTGTAGGTGCTGGTGTGCTGACGGGCGTCGGTGGCCGACAGCAGCAGACCGGCCGCGTCGTAGGTCGCTGACTGCGAGGCCAGGACCGTGCTGTGGTCGGTGTCGAGCGAAGCGACCCGCACGGGGTTGCCGAGCTGGTCGTAGGTGACGGTGTTCTGGGTGTTGTCGGGGAGGGTGACGGTGGTCTTGCGTCCCTGGCCGTCGTACGCCGTACGGGTGGTGTTGCCGACGCCGTCGGTGACCTGGGTGCTTTCGCCGACCGCGTCGTAGCCGTAGCCGGTGGTGACGCCGTCCGGGGTGGTGGTGGAGGCGAGGAACGCACCGCCGGGGTTCAGGGAGGAGGCCGTGTAGGAGTTGTTGGTGGTCAGGGCGGTCGCCGTCGGGTACCGCTCCAGGGAGGTGGCGGTCAGGGGCCGGCCCAGGTAGTCGTAGGTGGCCTGGGTCTGGCCGCCTTCGGGGTCGGTCCGGGACTGCACCTCGCCGTTGGCGTCGTAGACCGTGTGGGTGACGCCGTTGTTGGCGTCGGTGGTCTGGGCCAGCTCGCCGAGCTGGTCGTAAAGGTCCGTGGTGGTGTGCTGGAGCGGATCGGTGACGCTCTTGACGTTGCCTGCGTCGTCGTACTGGTAGGACGTGGTCGCGTCGTTGATGACGGTGGAGCTGTCTGGCGGGGTGTAGTCGGGGAGTATCTGGGAGTTCACACGGCCGACGGCGTCGTAGGTGGTGGTGACGGTGGTGTCGATCCCGTCCGGGCCCTCGGCCTCGGTGGGCTCGCCGAAGGTGTCGTAGCCCGTGTAGCTCGTGGGGTGGACCAGGCCCGGCGCGCCGCCGTTGGACTCGGCCTGGACCGCGGGGGCGGTGGTGACTGCGAGGTTGCCCGCTTCGTCGTAGCTGAAGTAGCTGGTGTTGGTGTCGGGGTCGGTCATCGACAGCGGCAGGCCGCGCTGGTCGAGCTGCCAGCGCGTAGTGGCCTGGTCCGAGGAGGACGTGGTGCCGCCGTTGCGGCCCTTGGAGTACAGGGCCGAGATCTCGCCGGCGGACAGGGCCCGCTGGTAGACCTGCACGTTGTCGACCGAGCCGGCGACCACGTCGGTGACGGTGCCGGCCGCGGTCTCGGTGCCGCCGATGGAGAGCGGGCCGGTCCCGCTCCACGGCGAGGGGTCACTCGTGGTCGCGGCGAGGGCGCCGTTGACGTACAGCTTCAGCGTTCCGGCGCTCGCGTCGAACTGACCCACCAGGTGCGTCCAGGTGTTCAGCGTCGCGTGTGCCGGGGCGACGGCGTCGTAGAACGCTGAGGGTGAGGCGAGGTCCTGGCTGGCCGCGTGGAGGCGGAAGCTGTTGTCGGGCAGCGAGTACTGGAGGTAGAACGACGCCCGGTTGGTACCGCCCTGGGCCACGAACGTCCGGTACGTGGAGGCGTCGGAGAGGTTCACCCAGGCGGAGACGGTGTAGGAGGAGGCGGTGTTCAGCACGGGCCCGTTGGTCGCGATGACGCTGCCCGAGCCGCCGGCCGATCCGTTGAAATGGGCCGCCCCGTCCGACCAGGTGATCCCGGAGCCGGCGGTGGCGGTGTTGCCGTTGCCGGAGTTGTCGGAGACCGAGCTGCCCGAGTTCTGGTCCAGGCGCCACCAGGCGTTGGGGTGGCTCACGCCGTCCTCGTGCACCGACTGGGTGGTGAGGTTGCCCATCGGGTCGTAGGTGGAGCTGGTGGTGTGAGTGGTGCCGGTGCCGTCGGTGAGGGTGGTGGTGGCCACCTTGTCGTCGGGCGTGTAGGAGACGGTCGTGGTCCTGTTCACACCGGTGGGATCCACTGTCGTCGCGGTGACCCGGTCGGCGGCGTCCACCGTCGAATTGGTGGTGGTGGCACCGTTGTTGGTGACCTGCGAGGTCAGATTGCCGGCTGCGTCGTAGGTGTTGGACTGCTCGACGAAGTGCTGGTGCCCGGTCGGGTCGCTGCGGGTGACCGTGGCCGTCAGGCCGTTGTCAGTGTAGGTGTACGACGTGACGTTGCCCATGGCGTCCGTCAGGGACTGCAGCCGTCCCGACGGGTCGTAGGCGCGGGAGGACTCGACGAGGTCGCGCGCGGCGGACGGGTTGACCGGGTCGCCGATGTAGTTCTTCAGGGTCTGGGTGAGCAGCTTGCCGTTCGGGTCGTACCCGTAGGACAGCACGTTGCCGGCCGGGTCCTGGACCGTCGCCTGGTTGCCGTACCCGTCGTAGGTGTACGTCGTCATGCCGCCGGCCGCGTCCGTGGTGGTCTTCACCTGGTCGTACGGGGTGTACGTGTACGACTGGGTTCGTGAGGCGTCCCCGCCGCCGAGGTCGGCGGCCGTCTGGGAGGAGATCATGCCGTCGGCGTCGAAGACGGTGCTGGTCGACTTCTGGTGGGTGGCACTGGTGACCCGGTTGGTGACCGCCGGGTCCACCTCGCCGGTGATCTGCGAATCGCCGTCGTAGGTGTAGGTGGTGGTCAGGCCCGCCGGATAGCTGTCCGAGACGGCCTTCTTGGTCAGCATCCGGCCGAGGTTGTCGTAGGTGAACGACGTGACCTGCCCGTCGGGGTCGGTCATGGAGGCGATGTCGCCGTTCTTGAAGTACGAGATCGTGGTGGTCGCGCCGCCCGGAGAAACCGTCCTGTACGGAAGGCCCTTGGGGGCGAACCCGCCGTCGGCGGCCGCGACGGTGGTGCCGTCGGTGTACGCGATCGAGGTGGTGCGGCCGTGCAGGAATCCGGGCACCGCCGGCGTGGTTACCCCTGTGCTGTTACCCGCGGCGTCGTAACTGTACGACGTGAGGTAGGTGTTGTCGGAGCTGGACGAGGAGCGCGCGTCGCGCACCGTGCTCGGCAGGTCGTTCTGCGGGTTGGGCGTCAGCTGGGCGCTGGTGTCGTCTGGAAGGTAACTGGTGTATGTGGCAGGGCTTCGGCGTAGTCGGCGGGCGTCCGTTTCGTAATCACTTGAGCCCGAGCAGGGCGAGTGGGCGGTCTGCGTTGCGGGCGTTGTGTCGCAG
>NZ_JBEYFS010000202.1:0-21805 GCF_040634475.1 Streptomyces sp. NPDC007095 | reverse complement strand
GTCGTTGTCGTTGTGGCTTGTGCTGGTGATGTAGGTGGGGGTGTGGTGTTCGGTGTAGCGGTGGAAGGTGGCGTGGAGGGTGGTGGGGTGGGTGGGGTGGGTTGTGGGGGTGGGGTGGGTGTGGGCGGTGGCGGCTTGGTGGGCGGCTTCGAGGAGGACCATGCCGGGGATGTGGTCGGTGGTGTGGTCGAAGAGGATGGGGTGGTGGGGGTTGGGGGTGAGTTGCCAGGTGTGGGGGTGGGGGGTGGGGGTGAGGACGATGTCGTGGGGGAGGGTGCGTCCGTAGTGGGTGGGTGTGGGTGTGGGTTGGGGGTTGGGGGGTTGGTGGGTGGCGGCGCTGGCAGTTGTGGTGTGGGTGGTGTGGGGGTGGCGGAGGCGTTGGTAGGTGGTGGGGGTGAGGCAGGTGAAGCGGCCGGTGCCGGTGGCGGTGGGGTGGCCGTTGCGGGTGATGGTGATGTGCATGGTGAAGTCGGTGGGGCGTTTGGTGTGGGGGTGGTGGGGGGTGTAGGTGGCGGTGAGGGTGAGGTCGGTGGGGGTGGGGCCGATGGTGAGGTGTTGGGGGTGGGTGGTGAGGTGGAGGTTGCGCATGAGGAAGTGGTGGCCGAGGGGGATGCCGAGTTCGGCGTGGGCGAGGTAGAGGCCGGTTTGGCGGATGGTTTCTGCGGCTTGGAGGGGGTGGTGGTGGGTGCCGTCGGGGGTGGTGAAGAAGGTGTGGGCGCGGGGCCATTGGGCGGTGAGGGTGTAGTGGGTGTCGCCGGTTTGTTCGCAGCCGGTGAGGAAGACCTCGGCGAGGGTGGAGCGGTGGACGTATTCGCGGGGGACGGTGGTGGTGAGGCGGGGCATGCGGGCGGGGTCGACGGGGGTGGTGCCGGTGCCGGTGCCGGTGCCCGGTCCGGTGCTTGTTCGTGTGCCGGGGTCTGATGTTGCTGCTGGGTGGGGGTTTGTTGCCGTTCCCGTTTCGTTGCCGGTTTGTGTGCCGGGGCTGGTGGCGGGGGTGGGGTGGTTGTCCTGGTGGACGGTGAGCAGGGTCATGTGGGTCTCCGTGGTGCTGTGGGAGGTGCCGGGATGGACCGTGCAGGGTCATAAGATACGAACCTACCGGTTTTCTTTTCAAGGGCGGGCGGGGAATTTCGCGGGGGTGGGCCGGGGTCGGTTCGGGGAGTGGGGGCGGGGTGTGCGGGTTGCATATTCACCGGTCCGTGGTGGGGATCTTGGCTGGGCAAGCGGGGGTTTTGATTCCGTTCTGCGGGTGTCTTCCGGGGGTTGGGGGTGGTGTGCGAGGCTCGGGGTCGGGTGGTTGCGGGGGTGTGTTGGTGTCTCTTGCGTGGGTCTCGGGCGAGGTTATAGTGAAACCGGCCGAGCGGTTTTGTTTTGCGAGTGGTTCTCTGGCGGTTGTTGGTGGTGCCGGGGGGACGGCTTTCGGGGATGCGCATGGCCCGGGCCGGCACCCGGGGTGCGTGCCCTCTGCGTCCTGCTTCGGTAACGGCTCGGCGGGCGTGGAGTCGGTGGCCGGCTCCAGATGAGCGCCGCAGGGATACGGACGGTAGGCGCGGCTGCCGACAGGGCTGCCACGCAGGAGCTGGTGCGTGGCCCGATGTTCGTAGGACAGCGGGGCCACCGTAGGCGACTTGGACTGGGATGCTGTCGCGGGCCAGGCAGGCGGGGCAGGAGCGCCAGGTGAAGTCGACGGCGCAGGTCTGAGGGGAAACGCTGGATGTCGTACGGCGCGATCGTCCAGGTTCCAGTCGCGTCAAGGTCACGACCGGGTGGCCGCCAGTCGGCAGGAAGGCGGTGACCGCCCGCCCCCCGGCGTGGATCCGCTCCCAGACGAAACAACAACTTGATCGGACGAGACCGGTTGGTCCGGTGAGCTGTGGCGGGCGACTTGGGAGAGGCGCCGGCCCAGGACCAGGGCCCACAGAACGGGTACGTCCTTATGGCGGGGGTACGTCCTGACCGCGGACGCCGAGAAGCAGGTCGCCCCCGTCACGCCATAGAGGCCCATCCGTCCGGGCTCGCGGTCTCGGCCCTTTGCGCCTGGCTCTGGATTGGCTGGGTGGGCGTCGGCGGGCGGGGGGCTGAGGCGGGCCCGAGGCCGGGTGGAGGACTCAGGCGGTGGCCTGGTCTTGTGCCGGGCTGAGGTAGTGCACGGCGGTCTGTTCGGCGTGCGGGATGAGCAGGCCCTGCAACTCCTCGGCTGCGACCTTGAGAAGGTCACCGTCACGGGTGGAGTGGAGGGTTTCGAGGACGAAGGTGACGTGGGTGGAGTCCTTGGTGACGCGGGTGCGGTGGGCGTCGCGGTGGTTCCAGTGGCGTGTCAGGACGCCGGTACTGTCCGCATAGATGATCTCGCCGGGCTTGGGGTTCTCGGTCGACTCAGGTTCGCCGAGTGGAGTGAAGGACTCGGTGCCGTCCGCGTGGCGGATGTCGACGTCGCCGGTGACGTGGTCGAGGTCGAAGGCGCCGGCGGGCAGGCCGTGGCGGACGGAGACGGCGTTGTAGGAGTCGACGGCCGGGTTGATACGCGGCAGGGCCCCCTTCTTCGCGAGGCGGCGACCGAGCGCGTCGACGCTGGGGCGGATGCGGCGGGGGTTGGTGCCGAAGGCGCGGTAGGCGGTGTGCCACGCCTCGATACGGGGGTCGGTCTCGTTGGCGGGCTGCCAGGCGCCGTCGGCGAGTTGCTGCTCCAGGTCCTCCACGGCGGCGGTGGTGTGGGGCCAGGATTCATGGCTACGCAGGCCGGTGGCGGTGACCAGGGCGATAAGGGTGTCGGGGAAGGCGTCGGCGACGGCGGGGCTGAGGCGGAAGACGGTCATGGGCGGGGTTCCGTTCCTGTGTGCGTGCGTGCGGATGGGCGCGGGTCAGGGATTCCAGGGTCCGATGCGGTCCAGGCGGCGGCGCTGCTGGAGTGCGGTGGGCACGTCGAGGCCCGTGCCGCGTGCAGTGAGGTGGTCGGCTACGGCGGTGCGGTGCTCGACGGGCTTGTGGTCGTCGTACTTGAACTTGGCCACCACGCCGGTGACTTCGAGGCGCAGGCCGCGGATGCCGGGCAGCATCCGGCCGTAGGGCGGCTGGTCGACGGCGACGGGGGCGTGGTCGCCGTCGGGCTGGAAGTGGGCGAGTTGGCGGCGCAGCAGCTCGGCCTTGTCCTCGGGGTCGTCGATGATGTGGGCGCGGCAGGTGAACTGGACGGCTGTGTAGTAGCTGGTGGGGACGCCGTCGGTGGGCGGGGTGCCGGCTGTGGCGCGCCATGGGCCGGGGATGAATGCGTAGTCGCCGAAGACGCTGAGCAGGACGTTCGGGTCGTGGCCGATCGACTTCCAGGCCGGGTTGGGACGGGCGAGGTGGACCAGGAGGTGGTCGCCGTCGCTGGTGAAGTGGGTGGGGACGGCGACGGGCGGGTGGCTGGGCAGGCCGTTGACGCTCAGGATTCCGAAGTCGTGCCCTTCGGCGATCCAGCTCTGCCATTCGGCTTCGTCCAGGCTGGTGTCCCAGGGCTGGATGAACATGCTGTGCTCCTTGCGTGGTCGGCGGAGGCGGAGGTGTGGGAGGGGAGCGGGGGTTCAGGTGAGAGCGAGGAGGCTGACGGCGACGGCGGCGGCGCCCAGTCCGACGAGCTGGCCGCGACGGATGCGTTCGGCGAGCACGCTGCGGGCGAGCAGGACAGTGCCGGCCGGGTAGAGAGCGGTGATCACGGCGACGACGGTGAGGTCCCCGCTGCGGGCGGCTAGAAGGAACAGCAGGTTCGCCATGGAGTCCAGCACGCCGGCGGCTGTCGACATCGCGTACGCGGGGCGCTCGGAGCCGAGCCTGCGGTACATGAGGCCGGCCGCGGCCAGGATGATGGCAGAGGAGACCGCCCGGCCGATGATCAGCGGGGCCACGCCGCTGTCGGAGGGCGCCTGGTGCAGGAAGATCAGCTGGAGGGCGATGGCACCGCCCGCGCCGAAGGCCAACAACAGCGCGGCGCGCGACGGGCGTGCCGATCCGGCGCCATGTCCGGCGCTGACCAGCACCACCGCGACCAGCGCGAGCGGCAGGCCTACCAGCCCGGCAGCGCCCAGATGTTCGCCCTGCAGCAGGCCCACGCCGACGGGCAGCATGGCGGACACGAGGGCGGTGACAGGCGAGAGTACGTTCATCGGGCCCATCGCCAGGGTGCGGTAGAGCAGGGCGAATGCCGCGGCCGAGGCGATGCCGGACGCGGCGCCCCAGGCGAGGGCGTCGGCGCTGAACGAGGCGCCGAGGAACGGCCACAGCAGCAACTCGACCGCGAGAGAGGCCGGGGCCGCGATCATCACGGTGCGCAGCATATGAGCCTTACGGGCCCCCAGGCCGCCGAGGAAATCGGCGCATCCGTAGGCGAGTGAGCTGCCCAGGGCCAGCAGCAGAGCGATCACGGTACATCCCTTACTATCTCGATGGAACGACTAGACGGTACAACGAACCGACTGGACCGTGTCAACAAAACGACCGACCGGTGCATTAAAATGGTCCACTGGCGAGGATGGTGATCGGATGGCCGAGACAGAGGCAGCCCTGCGGACGCTCGCGCACAACGTCAGGACGGCCCGCACCCGCGCGGGCCTGTCCCTGGACGAGCTCGGCCGTCGCGCCAAGGTCAGCAAGGGGGCCCTGGTCGGCTTGGAGAAAGCGCAGGGCAACCCGAACTTCGCCACCCTGGTCCGGCTGGCGGACACTCTCGGCATCTCGGTGTCCGCGCTGATGGAGGGGCCGTCCGAAGGGCGCGTCCGTGTCGTGGCCGCCGACGCCGTGATGCCGTTGTGGACCGGAGCGCAGGGCAGCGAGGCCCGGCTCATGCTGACGACCTCGGGCCCGGCACCGGTCGAGGTCTGGCGCTGGAAATTGGAACCGGGCGAGGAGTATCCCAGCCACCCCCACCAGGCCGGAGTCGTAGAAACCGTCAGCGTCACCGCCGGCCGGATGACCCTGATCGTCGACGGCGCCGAGCACCTCGTTGAAGTCGGACAGACCGCCACCTTTGACGGCGACGCCACCCATATCTACCGCGGCGCCGGCACCGAATCCTGCCACCTGATCATGACGGTCCACCTGCCGCCCGGCCCCGCTTCCACATCCTGAGCCGACGACACCCGGGAAGGCCGCAGCGGCGCCGCCCCCTTGGCCCTGTGGCCCTGGCCTCACACCCGCACCCACGCGGTGAGGCTCCACCTCGCTGTACGCGACCGGGATCTGGGCGAAGCCCTGGGGCCGGCTCGTACAGCCGGACACTGCGGGCAAGAACCCGGGCCCGTCGCGGTGTCTACCGCCCGCGGCTACGAAGTGGCGCTGCGACTGTTCCGTGCATTCGATTGGCCGGGCGCCGCAGCAGATCTTCCACGAGCGGAACAGTGCTGCGCATATCGACGAGTACGAAGGCGACTCGTGGCGGCGTCCGCTGACTTAAGACGAGGTGCAGTTGTGTTCGACGCGGCGGACGGCCGGCCCGAGGGGATCTGGTCCATGCGCCGCAAGGGAGTGCCGACGGCGACGCGGGATGTCGCGTTGCTGAATACGGTCTGCGCCGCTGGAAGTCCGTGCCGCCGTATCCCTCGTCCTCCTTTGTGGCATCCCCGGCGAACGCGCTCGGTGGCAGGCAGCGTCCCTGGCGACCGCTCCGAGTCTGGTAACGCATTGCTTGGTCGATATCACCCATCTCATTCCGATTCCCGTACCCGGAAATCAAGGGATGTCCTGCCCAGCCCTGCATGTGGGCACCCGCTCCGAGGCCGGAACAACCACAGCGTGACGACAACGAGTAAGGGCAAACCTTCGAACCTCGAGTAACGCCTATTTATGTCTTATGGGACAGTCCATTGTTGTGTGGTGAGGGTGGCTTGGGTGCGTCGCCTGAGAGATAGCCCGACAATCCGCAGGGAAGGGGCTGTCTTGAGGAGGGCCAGCGCCTTCTGCCGTCCGGCACGGAACGCAGAGAGCCGAGGCGCCTTGCCGGATGGCCCGTTGCTTGCAACGGGCCATCGAACAGGCTGTGGCACTCGATCGGCGGCGCCACCCTGAAAACAGGGCCGATCAGGAAGCGACCGTAGCGTTCATCCCATAGTCCAGTTCTGCACCATCGACCAGCACCGCCTCGACCGTGCGCGTACTGGGGTCGATGTCGGCCACGATCCCGTCCCCGGCATAGCGGGGGTAGCCCGAGGCGCCCGTCTCGCCCGTCGCCTCGACGACCGCCGATCGCACGGCCGAGTCCTCCACGGAGGCGCCGCCTCTGTCCTCGACGTGTTCAGGGACCAACAGGATACGGAAGCGCTGCGGCTCTGTAGTCATGCTCCGGTATTTAATCGCCTGTCCCGCCAACCGTGGGAAAGGCGCACGACAGGTCTGCGCAAACAGGCTCCATCGGCTGGGATTCCCCACCCGGCACGGAGGCACGGCAGAAATCGGAACACCCGTCCGTCGCCTCGCTCCAGCGCCCCTTCGCCGTCGCCGAGGAGGCCGCGGCTGCGGCCCAGCGGGAGGCCCTGGCGCCGCGCTGCAACCCGCGCCCGGCCGTGCGCCTGCGCCGAGACGTCCAGCCCCCTGACCGCCGACCGGGACGGCCTGCGTGTGGGCGGCGGACCTGGGTCTCCATCCCGTCGATCCACGGGGTGACGTCCTCGGACGCGGCATAGGCGAACACGTCCTCCAAGGTCCGCAGCCGGATGCCGGGCCGGTCGGGGACGGCGAACCCACGGTCCACCAGCAGCGGGCGGACTTCCAGGATCGCCTGGCCGATCGTGGGGGACCCCACCTCGTAGAGCACGCCCGACGCCTCATGGGTGAGCCCAGTCCGCAGATGGACCAGTGTCACCAGGAGCCGGTCGGTGAAGACCAGTTCGTACTTCGGCCCGGCCCCCGCCTCTCGCCGACGGTCGTCCTCACGTCGCCCATGGCGCACGGACTCACAGCGCGCCACCCAGCGCGGGGCGAGTTCCGCGACCAACTCGCCCAGATGTTGGTGCGACAGCCCGCAGAAGGCGGGATGGGACATGGTCGCGCGGACCTGCTCGATCTTCACACACCAGCCAACTCGCGCGGCCGTCTGTATGTCTCCGCACTCACCGACCAAGATCAATCGACGGTCGGCCCAATAGGGTCGGAGGCATGATGTCACCCCTTGCCAGCAGCGCATTCGACTCGCTCCGCCTCGATGCCGTGCCCGACCAGGTGGCGCTGCGCCGGGCCTATGGACTCCCCAGCGACGCGGCCGTGCGCAAGCAGATGACCGAACTCACCGAGCAGACCCAGCGGTTGATCGGCTGCTCATCGCTGGTCCTGGTCGCCAGCGCGGACGCCGAGGGCAACTGTGACGTTTCCCCGCGCGGCGGCCCCGCCGGGTTCGTGGCCGTCTTGGACGCACGGACGGTGGCGATACCGGACGCGACCGGCAACAAGCGTCTGGACAGTCTGCAGAACGTCGTAGCCACCGGACGGGCCGGGCTGCTGTTCGTCATCCCGGGGCGCACCACGACGCTCAGGATGAACGGCCGGGCCTGCGTCTCCACCCGCCCAGAGCTGCTGTCGCAGCTGACCGCCGTGGGCAAGCCGCCGGCCAGTGCGCTGGTGCTGGGGATCGAGGAGGTCTACCCGCACTGCCCCAAGGCGCTCCTGCGCAGCGCGGCCTGGAAGCCGGAGCAGTGGCTGCCGACGGACGCCCAGCCGACCTCGGCCGAGGTGACGCTGGCCCAGTTGCGGATGCCGGAGCTGACGATCGCTGACATCGAGCAGACGGAGGCGGACACGCTGAAGTACCGGTACGAGTAACGGGCAGACCTGCGATTGCTGAACCACCAGCCCGTCGAACCCCCAGACCGGCACGCCCCGAGATCAATCGCAGGGCGGCCCGTAAGTCGCGACTTCGTGCACTTGCTGTAGTGCAGCTCCCGCATTCCGGTCCAGGGAAGAGCTGACGTAGCTGCCGCTCGACATGCGTCGCCCGCCCCAACTCGGTAAACGCCTCCAGGAGGGGCGGTCCCTCCGGCCGGGAGGACTCGCCGGCGGTGGTCAAGATCTTGCGCCACGCGGCTTCGGCGATGTCGGTTCTACCGGGTCGTAACACTCCTGCACGCAGCCTGTTTCACGGCTCCGTGATCGGGCGCACTTCTGCTTTTCGGCGGGGGAGCAGCGGGGGAGTCCTGGTGGCGAGTTGGACAAGGTGCTCGGCGAGGTCGGTATTGAGGGGGGACCCGGTCATGAGTCGTCGGTACGGGATGGCGCCGGCCCAGATGTCCTGGACGAGGTCGATGTGGAGGTCGTGAGGCAGGTCGCCGCGCTGGATTCCGCGGCGCAGTGCGGCGGCGATGTTCTCGCGCTTGCGGTACAGGAAAGCCTCCCGGAACCGGGTCATGAGTTCGGGGTGGGGGAGGAGGCCGCCGGCGAGTGCGGGCAGCGAGGCGGCCATGTCCTCGTTGGCGTAGTTGTCCATGGTCATGCCGACGGCGCGACGCAGTTCGGCGTGGGTGTCGCCCAGATCGGGGATCTCCTCGGCGCGGAAGATCTCGGCGAGCGCGTCGGCGACGAGTGCCTCCTTGCTGGGCTACCAGCGATAGATGGTCGATTTGCCGACGCCCGCGGCCGCCGCGACGGCTTCGACGGTCAGCGCCGGGTATCCCTGGCCCGACAGGACACGCAGGTCGGCGAGGCTCTCGGCGGGACGGGCCGCGAGGAGTCCCTCCAGCGAGGGTCGCTGAACTCGGCCTCACCAACCGAGCCGAGTTCACCCCGTTACTGCCGCGCAAGGACGTGTGGAAGCGCTTCGCCGACATCGACGCCCTGCTGGGCTGGAGGACCGTGGCGCGAACACCGTCGCCTTTCCCACGCTGCAAAACCGCGCGATGTGGAAGGAGCATGCAGCACACGGCGTATGAGTTCACAGTACCGACGCGGATCAACCGCCGAGCTTACTTTGCGGCCCGCGGCTCAGCCCTTCTAGCCTGAACGTCATGATTGTCAGCCGTGCAGGGCGGTCTTGAGTGCGTCGATGGCGAGGTGACGAGCGACCTTGGTGGCGTTGGTGTCACGGAGGAGGTCCAGCATCAGGAAGTCGTGGACCATGCCCAGAACACGGACCGCGGTGACGTCGACACCGGCTTCACGCAGCTTGGCCGCGTAGGCCTCGCCCTCGTCACGCAGGACGTCGGCCTCGTCGGTGATGACCAGGGTCGGGGGCAGACCGCGCAGCTGGTCGATGCTGGCCCGCAGCGGCGAGGCGTAGGGCTCGGCGCGCTGGGCGGCATCAGTGGTGTACTGGTCCCAGAACCAGATCATTCCGTCCCGGGTCAGGTAGTCCCCGTCCGCGAACTGCAGGTAGGACGGGGTGTCGAAGTCGGCGTTGGTGACGGGATAGAGCAGGACCTGGCAGCTGACCCGGACATCATCGCCCCTGTCTTTGGCCATCAGGGCGAAGGCCGCGGACATGTTTCCGCCTACGGAGTCGCCGCACACGGCGAGGCGCGAGGCGTCCAGGCCGTGCTGTGCGCCTTCGCGGGCGGACCATTGGGCCACGGCGTAGTTCTGCTCGATCTGGGTGGGGTACTTGGCCTCGGGGGCCCGGTCGTAGACGGGGAAGACCGCAGCCGCGCCGACGCCGACGACGAGTTCGCGTACGAGGCGGTCATGGGTGTTCTCGTCGCCGAACACCCACCCGGCTCCGTGGATGTAGAGGATGACCGGAAGCGTCCCGGAGATGCCGCGCGGGCGCACGATGCGGGTGCGCACCTGCCCCCACTTGCCGGCGTCGACGGTCACCCATTCCTCCTCGACGTCGGGTTTTGTGACCCCTTCTCCGGTCTGCAGGCCGGCGAGGATGTCACGTCCCTGATCCGGCGGCAGCTCGTAGATCCGC
This sequence comes from Streptomyces sp. NPDC007095, assembly GCF_040634475.1. Lineage (NCBI taxonomy): Bacteria > Bacillati > Actinomycetota > Actinomycetes > Kitasatosporales > Streptomycetaceae > Streptomyces > Streptomyces sp. NPDC007095. The sequence goes on along the minus strand of NZ_JBEYFS010000202.1, from coordinate 11,940 downwards.
GGGTGCGGGGAGGTCGCCTCGACAAGTTCCTTCGCCGCGGGCTCCAGGATCGGGGTGAGAGGGGGAAACACTGAAGTCATGCTGATCTTCCTTTCCCTGCAGGGTAGGGTGCAGCAACGACGTCAGATGCACTATTTGTACATATATACATGCATCTTTGATCAGGATAGCGAGGTGGCGGCACGCCCGCGATCGCGGGCGTGAGTCCCTGGGCGGGCAGAGGAAGGGCAACGGCAACGTGCTGATGAACACGGCACGCCCCCTGTGTGCACCGGGCACTGCAACCTGAATCGATCGCCCGTTCGGTAAACCGCATGGCGCGGTGGATCGCGACGTGCCGATCGACCGTGGATCCGGTGGTGCCGGCGAAGCCGCCTGCCCACCCCGCGATCACGCGGCCCGCACCGTTCTCCTGTGACCGTTCGCCGTAGTTGGCGATTGAGACCGGGTGGCTTCGCTGGTCGCGCACCTTCTGCTCACGCGGGTTGGCGGGTTTTGTTCGCGATAACTGGCGAGAGGGGGGCTTAGGGCGGGCAAAAGAACAACTCGTGGGGCCAGGCTCCAAGGCGACGGGCACCGACGCGGCGGGTCGCACCCGGCGTCTGATAGCCAGCCAGCAGCACAACCAGCCCCGCCCCTTCCGGGGCAGGGCACGTTCCAGAGCCGGGAAGATCCCCAGGAGTTGCTCGCGTAGCCGGTTGATGTGCCGGGTGCGGTCGTTGACGAGATCGAGACGCCGACTGGTGAGGACGCGCAGGTCAACGGCCACCTCGTCGCCGGGCCGCAGGAGTCCGAGGTCCTGGCGCACGCGGGCCTGGTCGGCGATGACGTGGGCGTCCTTGACATCGGTTTTAGGCTGGCCGCGATAGCCGACCGCGGCACGGTGGGCGGTCAGGCCGGTGAGGTAGACCAGCGGCTGCCCTTGGCCAAGCAGGAACCCGATGAGCAGAGCGGCGCTGCCGCGGTTGGCGTCCACAGCGCCTCGCCCGACTCGGCGAGGGCCAGCACATCGCGGATGAGTTCCGGCTCGTCGTTGCCGACGCGGCGCGACAGCCGCCGTTCCCCACGAGCGTCGAGTGCCACGCAGTGGTGATGCTCCTTGCCGATATCGATCCCGGCCCAGATCGTGAACATGGCCGCCTCTGCCAGCTGTTCGTTCTGCGATCCGGCGGACGGCCTTGCCGACGTTGTCCTACACAGCGATCAAGTCGCGTATCCCAATGAGCGGTTCTGACCGTCACGGGCTCCGCGCGGCCAAGTCCTATTCAGCCATCGAGCGGCGACAGGCCCACCGCCGTACCTGGAGTCCTCGAGCTCACCGATCCTACGAATGACCGGCGTAGGCCCGCGCTAGAACGGTAGGGGCAAGCCGCTGGGGCTGACGGCGAGCGAGGAGGTGCCGCCGATGGTGGACCAAATCCGCTTCTTCGCCGACGCCGCCCGACTGCTGGAGGGCCGCTCGGCCGGTGAGTATATGCAGGGCATGACCTCCATCGTCCGACGTGAGCCCGTCGGGGTCTGCGCGCAGGTCGCACCGTGGAACTACCCGATGCTGATGGCAGTCTGGAAGTTCGCCCCGGCGCTGGCCGCGGGCAACACCGTGGTCCTGAAGGCGTCGGACACCACCCCGGCCTCCACCCTGCTGATGGCCGCAATCATCGGGTCCATCCTGCCCAAGGGCGTTTTCAACGTCGTCTGCGGGGACCGCGACACCGGCCGCCTGATGGTCGAACACCCCACCCCGGCGATGGCCTTCATCGCCGGCTCCGTACGGGCCGGCAAGCAAGTCGCCGGGTCCGCGGCCAAAGACGTCAAGCGCGTCCACCTGGAGCTGGGCGGCAAGGCCCCCGTCGTCGTCTTCGCCGACGCCGACATACCCCAGGCCGTCGAGGGCATCTCGCTGGCCGGTTTCTTCAACGCCGGCCAGGACTGCACGGCCGCGACCCGCGTCCTCGTACAGGAGTCGGTCCACGACGAGTTCGTGACGGCGCTGGCGAGGGCCGCCACCGGCACGAAGACCGGTCGGCCCGACGATCCGGACGTGCTGTACGGACCGCTCAACAACGCCAACCAGCTCACGCAGGTCTCCGGCTTCATCGAGCGTCTGCCCGCCCACGCCATAGTTCAGGCAGGCGGCCACCGCGTCGGCGACAAGGGCTACTTCTACGCCCCCACCGTCGTCTCCGGCCTCAGGCAGGACGACGAGATCATCCAGAACGAGGTGTTCGGCCCGGTCATCACCGTCCAGTCCTTCCGCGACGAGGCACAGGCCCTGGAATACGCCAACGGCGTCGACTACGCCCTGGCCTCGTCGGTGTGGACCAAGGACCACGCACGCGCGATGCGCATGTCCAAGACGCTGGACTTCGGCTGCGTGTGGATCAACACCCACATCCCACTGGTCGCCGAGATGCCCCACGGCGGCTTCAAACAATCCGGCTACGGCAAGGATCTGTCCGCGTACGGCTTCGAGGACTACACCCGTATCAAGCACGTCATGACGTCACTGGACGCGTGACGCCCGCGTCGACGCCGCCAGTGCCAAGCCGGATCGCCCAGCCGGGATCCCGACATCCGCCCGAAGTGAGGAAGGGATCCGCTGCGGAGGAGTTCGAGAACCCCTCTGAGAAATCGCCGTATCAAGACCGCTTTTGCGGACCGTCTCCACCAACAACACGGGGCCGCCCTGCAAGACCGCTCCGCGGCCACCGTCCTCGACGCGGACACGCAGGTGGGACCCGAGACTCTTCTTCACCTGAGTTCCCGTATCCCTGCGGTGACGCCTGCCCAGGCGTGAAAATGGGGCGGGGCCGTCCGCTCGACGCCGGTCACTTCTTGGACACAGAGCCCGTACCTGAGTCTGGCGTTGGGAGCCGTTCCGAGGGCTACGCACTGTCGCCTTGAGCACGCCGTTCAGACTCTCACCTGTCCCTCAGCTCCTCGGGCGGCCCTGCCTGGAGCAAGTTCGGCGCTGGGAGGGAGGATCCGTGGAGGATCCGCGGTGCATGGAGGAGACCGAGCACAACGACGAGCCCCTGGCTCGTGTCGCGGCGATCGACGTGGCGAAGGCGACCGGGATGGTGTGCACGCGGGTGCCCCACGCGAGCGTGGCGGGGCGGCGTGTGCAGCGGGTGTGGAATGTTGGAGCGACGACAACCGCGATCTTGGAGTTGGGTGGCCATCTGGTCCGGGAAGGCATCACTCGCGTCGTGACGGAGGCGACCGGCACGTACTGGAGGTCCTGGTTCTATCTGCTGGAGTCCTGTGGCCTGGACTGCTGGCTGGTCAACGCGCGCGATGTGAAGAACGTCCCGGGGCGGCCGAAGACCGACAAGCTGGACGCCGTCTGGCTGGCCAAGCTCACCGAACGCGGCATGCTCCGGGCCTCGTTCGTGCCACCCAAGCCGATCCGCAACCTGCGGGATTTGACCCGCCTGAGCACGGTATTCACCCGGGAGCGGACGCGGACCCGGCAGCGGGTGGAGAAGCTTCTGGAGGATGCCCAGATCAAGCTCTCCACCATGGCGTCCGACATCTTCGGCCTCTCGGGACGGGCCATGCTGGACGCGCTGATCAGCGGGGAGCGCGATCCGCGCGTCTTGGCCGACCTCGCCCGCGGGCGCCTGGCGTCCAAGAAAGCCGCTCTGGTGGAGGCTCTCACCGGGCAGTTCGACGAACACCACGCCTATGTATGCCGGCCGCTGCTGGAGACGGCCGATCACCTCACCGCGAAGATCGAGGATCTGTCCGCACGGATCACCCAGGCTCTGGCCGCCATCCCTCCGGTGGACGGCCAGGGTGACATGGGCCGCACAACGGAACGGCCGGAGCAGGCCGCGGCGGGACTGCTGCCGCTGATCGACCGCCTGGACGAGATCCCTGGCATCGGCCCGCGGGCGGCCGGGATCATCCTGGCCGAGATCGGTCCGGACATGCGGGTCTTCCCCACCCCCGGCCACCTGGCCTCCTGGGCCAAACTGGCACCCCGAACGATTCAGTCCGGCGCGAAGAACGCCTCCGGGCCGACGGGCAAGGGAAACCCGTGGCTCAGAGGCGTCCTCGGAGAAGTAGCCACCGCCGCGGCCAAGACCGACACCTTCCTCGGAGCCCGCTACCGACGTCTGGTCAAGCGCAGAGGCCATCGCAAAGCCCTGGTCGCCGTCGCCCGATCGATCCTCGTCATCGTCTGGCACCTGATCAACGACCCCACTGCGCGCTTCACGGATCTGGGGCCGGACTGGCACTCCCGACGCCTGGACCCCGAACGCAAGACCCGCGACCTGGTCCGCCAACTCAAAGCCCTCGGACACGAGGTCACCCTCGTGCCGACGGCCTGATGGCGCTGCCGAGACGATGGAGGTCAAGAAGCCCTTCCTGTCGCCCGTGGCTGGGACGGACCCCATGTCCCGGACCGGCCATGACACCTCACCCTCACCAACCAGCCATGTCCCACTCCACCGGCGCGGCCACCCATCCCCGAGCACCAGCCGGTCACGAATGCGACCTTCGTCATAGGCCGCGATCAACTGCTCCAGCCCGCAGGAGTCCGAGCGGATCTTCGCCTCCGGTACCTCACCCATGGGTCAACAGGAGCACTGCCGTACGTGGCGCTGGTGCAGATCGCCGCATCTGCTCGTTACTCAGCGCGACCTGATCGCTTGCAGCGAGAACCCGCCAACTCCGATGAACAACCGCCAACAAGCCTGAACGGTCACATCTCCGTTCCCGGTTCTCCGGAGAACCGGGAACGGAGAACCGAAAGGGTGTTCCAATTGGGGGAGGTGATGGGTTAAGGTCACGGCTTGCGAGATCTTGTACGGAGGTGCCCGGGATGGAGAACAGCGTGCCCGCACGGCAGGGCCGTCCCCCGGGCCCCCGAGCCGCCGAGGGGGAGTTGACGAGCCGCCAGTCGGCCATCGTCCGCTACATCACGGAGTCGGTCGACCGGCAGGGCTACCCGCCGTCGATGCGGGAGATCGGCCGGGCCGTGAAGCTCGCCAGTACATCCTCGGTCGCCCATCAGCTGATGGCCCTCGAGCGCAAGGGCGTTCTGTACCGCGACCCGCACCGTCCCCGCGCCTACCGGGTGCGGCCCTCGTGGGCACCCGACCTGGTCAGCAGGAGCGCCGCGCCGGTCGACGTACCACTCGTCGGACGGATCGCCGCCGGCGCACCCCTGCTCGCCGAGGAGATGATCGAGGACGTCTACTCGCTGCCCCGCCAAGTCGTGGGGGAGGGCGACCTGTTCGCCCTGACGGTCTCCGGCGACAGCATGACCGACGCGGCGATCTGCGACGGCGACATCGTGACCGTCAGGCGGCAGGACAGTGCCGACCACGGGGACATCGTCGCCGCGCTTCTGGAGGACGAGGCCACCGTCAAGGTGCTGCGTCGGCAGGACGGGCAGGTGTGGCTCATGCCTCGAAACCCGTCGTACTCGCCGATCCCCGGCGACGAGGCGCAGATCCTTGGCAAGGTCGTCGGCGTCCTGCGTCTGCTCTGAGGGGGTGCCCCGTACCGGTTTCTGCCCGAAGAAGGACCGCAACGGCGGCATCCGAGAAGGGCACCTACCGGCACCCGGCGACGAGTTCGTACGCCGTCCGGCGGCCCTCCGGGAGGCCGGGGAGGTACCCAGACCCAAGCGACGCCCAGATCGAGCGTCTGGATGCCCGGAACGCCGAGCTGACGGACCGCGTCACCGACCGGGACGCGACCGTTGAAGGGCTGACCGAGTTCAAGAAGCTCGCACTGTTTCGCTCGCCGCTCAGCACGACGCGCCCGCCCGGTTTCGACGCCGATGCGTACAAGCAGCGCAACACCGTCGAACGCTGCATCAACCGCCCCGAGAAGTGGCGCGGCCCGGTCATACGGTGCGACAAACGGCCATCGCCTACCAGGCCGCACTCCACCTCGCGGCCGTCCCCATCCGGGCACGACGGTGAGCAAAGAGATAGAACCTTGCCGTGCCAGGCTTCGAGGTCACACCGATAGGTACAGTCCGGAACAATCGGACGGACGTCCAGCACACCGACAACTGGGGTCATCAATGAATGATTGGCTCTGAGCCCGTGAGCCAAACGGCTCCTGGGCCGGGTCAGTATCCGATGGCCTCCCGGAGAAGCAGCACGGTGCCGCGCCCTGGGCGGGCTTCCGCGTTGAGGATGAGCAGGTGGTTGACGGCGCTGGGCATCCCGTACACCGCCTGGGCGCGGGCGTTCTCCAGCGGGAGGGCGTGCTCCTCGACGCGGCGCAGCGCTGTGCTCAGGTCAGGTACCACCTTCTGCGCGCCGACGATCCAGACGGCGTGGGCGGCGCCGCCGACGTTGGCAGGGAGTTGGCTGCCGCTGCCCGAGGCGAGAACGAGCGAGCCGGTCTCGGTGACCGCGGCGACGCTGTTGACGACGAATTCGGGGCTGGCGACCAGCCTTCGGATCTCGTCGGCGCCGGTGGCACGGTCGATGGCCAGGGCGCGCGGCCTGATGGCGTCGTACCGGCCGCCGGCGTTGATGTCCTCGTCGATGCCGGACAGTCGGAGGGTCTCGCTGGCTCCCGTGAGTACGCTGGCGCCTTCGGGGACCAGGTCCTTGATGCGGGCGCGCGCGGCCGCGGCGTCGTCGAGGATCTCGGCGGCGAAGCCGCCCGCACGCAACGCGGAGGCGACCCGCTCCAGTCGTTCGGCCGATGCCGGGTCGGCGAAGGACGCGTCCGGAGCCGGGGTGGCCGTGGCATCTGCCGGGTTGGTCCCGGAACCCCGCGCCGCCTGGGGGGCAGTGCCCGCCAGCGGGGAGGTATCGAGGTACCTGACCTCGTACACCCGTTCGGCGAACTTCCAGCCCTCCGCGGTGCGCTGGTAACGGTCATGGTAGACGGCGTAGTTGAGCCCCTGGCGTCCGTCGAGGGTGCGCGCGAGTTCTTGGATGTAGGCGCGGCCGGTCGCGGTGTCGCCGTCGATCAGGATCGTGCCGGGGTGTGTGGTCTGTACGAAGAAGTCCCACTGGCTCTGCAGCCGCTCGCCCCCGGCACGGATCTCCTCGCGGCCGACCAGTTCGGCGGGGATATTGGGCATGCGCAGGGCACCGTCCGGTGTGAACAGCGACGCCAGGCGGGGTCGGTCGCGCATCATCGCCGCGTCGGTGAACTCGCCGCGCAGTGCCTCGATCTCGACGCGATCCGCGATGGCCTGGAAGTCGTTCATTGGAGTCACCTCTCCGTCTTGTTGTCGTCCTCACCGTTACGACAACGCAGCCCTGCGGAATGTGAGGCGGCGCGTCGGCCTCACATTCCGATGCGCTGTCCTGTCGTAACGGGTAGAGGCACACAAGCGAGCGAGGGAGACGGCCAGACCATGACCACCAGAGCCGAGCACAGCGACGATCAGAGCGACCCGGGCCTCAGCGCGATCATGAGCGAGCGGCGCCGGCTGATCAACCTCGGCTATCGACTCCTCGGGTCCCTTGCCGACGCCGAGGACGTCGTGCAGGAGACCTACGCCCGCTGGTACGCCATGTCCGCACGCGAGCAGGAGGCCATCGAGTCGCCCGGCGCCTGGCTGGTGACGGTCGCCAGCCGCATCTGCTTGAACCTGCTCGGCTCGGCGCGGGCCAGGCGGGAGACGTACGTGGGCGACTGGATCCCGGAACCGCTGCCCGAGCCCACGGAATGGATCACCGGGCGCTCCGGCGTCGGCGGGCTCGACCCGGCCGATCGGGTCACCCTCGACGAGTCAGTGACGATGGCCTTCCTGGTCGTCCTCGATTCGATGACCCCGTCCGAGCGCGTCGCGTTCGTCCTGCACGACGTCTTCCGCTACCCCTTCGGCGAGGTCGCCGAGATCGTGGGCCGCACTCCGGCGGCGTGCCGGCAACTGGCCTCGTCCGCCCGCCGTCGCATCCGCACCGCGCAGACCCCGGCGGGCCCGAGTACCGGGCAGGCCGGCATCGTCAGGCAGTTCAGAACGGCGTGGGAGGCCAAGGACATCGACGCTCTGATCAGCCTGCTCGACCTCGACGCCACCGCGACCGCCGACGGCGGCGGGCTGGCCGTCACCCACCGGCACCCGATCGTGGGCGGTGAGCAGATCGCACGTGCCTACGCCGAGATCGCCCGTGTGTCGGGCGACCGCACGACGTTCCTGGAATGCACGGTCAACGGCCTGCCCGGCTTGGTAGCGCAGCAGGACGGCAACATCGCGACCGTGTTCGCCTTCGAGATCGCGGGCGACCGGATCAGGCGTATCTGGGCGGTGCGAAACCCCGAGAAGCTCCGTCCCTGGCGGATCAGCTGAGGTGCGATCCGAAACACCGCAGCGATCGGATCGTGACCAGCACCAACCCGCACCCCGACCACCTCTCAAACGCGTCAGAGTCAAGCTAGGGCCGGAGCACGATCTTGCCATGGGTGTGCTGCCGCTCCAGCTCGCGGAACGCGTCTTGCACCCGCTCCAGCGGGTAGGTGCGGGCGATCGGCACCTCCAGCTCTCCGCGCGCGGCAAGCCGGGCCAGCTCGCCGAGCACGACCGCGCACGCCGCCGCACCTTCTCCGTAGGTTCGCGCACCGACCCTGGCCGCGGCCTGCCAATCGCGGATCGTGTTGATCCGCTCGGGCCGCACGCCCAACTCCACTGCCAGCTCCACGTATCCGTCGCCGAACGTGTCGATGAACGCATCGACGTTCCCGCCGGAAGCCTGCCGGATCCGTTCGGCCACGTCCTCCCCGTACTCGACCGGGACGACACCGCGATCCTTCAACCAGGCGTGGTTGCGCTCGCTCGCCAGCCCGATCACCGTGGCGCCGCGCCGCCGGGCGAGCTGCACGGCAAGAGACCCGACACCGCCCGCCGCACCGGACACGACGACCGTGTCGGCCGGTCCGGGGTCGACCGCGAACACGGTGGCGTATGCGGTCGTGCCGGCCACGTACAACGACCCGGCCACGTCCCAGGACAGCCCCTCTGGACGCGAGGTCAGCTCCACGTCGTCGACCACGACGAACTCAGCATGGCTCGCCCTGTCATGGGTGAAACCCAAGACCTCATCGCCCACCGCGAAGCCGCGCACCTGCGGGCCGACCTCCACCACGACGCCGGCCAGATCGCTGCCCTGCCCGGAGGGGAACGTCGCCGGCCAGCGTTCGTGCCGCGCGCCTTTGCGGATCATCGACTCGCCGGGCTGGATCCCCGCCGCACGGACCTCGACCAGCACGTGCCCGGGGCCGGGCGCCGGCCGCTCCACCTCCTCCACCCGCAGCACATCGATCCCGCCGTACTCGTGGAACCGCACCGCCTTCATCGCGTGATCACCGCTCTTCCTCGTTCGGACAAGCCTTGTACGGTCACGCCCCGGACGGCCGTACATCGACCGGGCCATCGCATTCAACGGCTGAGGAACGGAGCTTTCTTCCCAGGACCAACGGTTCGAGGATGTATGTGACGAACGGTGATATCGCAGCCGGCATGGGGATGCACCGCGACGACGTCCGACGTCGGCCTCGGCCACAACGCACCTGCGGCCTGACCTGCACCGTGCAACCCGAGCACGCGGGACATCTACGGGCGCCGTTCACTCACGTTGCGGGGGTACCGGCCGGAGATGAGTGCACCCAGGCGTGCACTATCGGCCGGGGAAGTACGGCGCAGAACGGCGTCGGGGGTGGCTGGAAGGGTCTCGGAGTTGTGTACGAGGCGGCGGAACTTGGTCAGCCGGGCGAAGGAGCGTTCCATGACCCAGCGGTGGTGGGGCAGGACGAAGCCCTTGGCCTGGGTGGGGCGCTTGACGATCGCCACTGCCAGGTCCCAGATGTTGCGCGCGTCGCGGACGAATCGGCCTGTGTGCCCGGCGTCGGCCCACACCAGGGTGATCGTGTCGAACGCCTCGGCAGCGCGGCGGCGAGCCGGAACGCACCGTCGCGCTCCTTCAGGACCAGGCGCCGGTCCCAACCCCCGACCATGAGCGGGGCATGACGAGTACCGGCACCTGGGCGATACGTGCACCAGGGCTCCTGGTAGGACCGGCAAGCCTGGACAGCACGTCCCCTACCAGGAGTCCTTCACCTTCCGGGCGAACCGCCCACCGATCGATCGCACGGGGGCCGTCTGCATCGTCCGGAGGTTCCGCCCGGCACCTGACACCTCTTGCCGACGCCGAAGGCGCTTCAGTGGTGGTGGCCGTGCCGACCGAGGGTGACCACGGGGGTCGAGCCGGGGCGGGTCCACTGCGGCACGGGGCGACTGGTCGGTCCCCAAGTGGCGTTCCCGTCAGCGTCCGAGCGCCAGGACCAGCACGGGCTGAGCCCCTCGGGCCAGCCCTCGGGGTCGTCCTCCCACGCCTCGCCGCGGCCGTAAGGCGTCATGTCGAGCAGGCTGAGGGACCCGTTGACCGGCTCGTTGCCACGGCCTGTCGTGGAGTAGGTGAGGAACACGCGGTCGCCGTCGCGCAGGAAGGAGACGATGTGCCCCATTCCTCCGCCGACCGGCGCCTCCACACCCCGCACCGAGTACCAGGGCTGGGTGTAACCCATGAACTCGACGTAGGAAGCCACCTCGTCCCAGAGGCCCGAGGTCAGAACGGCGAGCGAGACGCCCCGGGCGTTGAGGTAGACGGCGTCTTTCACGTGCCAGGCCGTGGTGGTGCAGCCCTCGCACTGCCCCTGGTGCGGCGCGCCGTCATGCCACATGTGCTTGTAGACCACGAGCTCGTTGCGGCCTTGGAACAGGTCCAGGAACGGGACCGGGCCGTCGGGTCCGACGACCTCGACCGTCCCGTCGAGCTCGACCATCGGCAGCCGGCGGCGGGCCGCGGCGAGGGCGTCGCCCTCGCGGGAGTGGGCCTTCTCGCGGACCAGGAGCTCGTCACGGGCGGTCTGCCAGGCGGCTAGGTCAACGACGGGCGGACGGCCGGGCAGCGCGGTCGTCGGGTCGTTCGGCGTGGTCGTCATGATGTCCTCCGTGGTGTCTCGTGCCGGGCAGCGTCGTACGACGCCCTGCGACGGTCACCAGAACAGACTGGCGACCTGGCCGGAACTCATCGCGGCAGGGGAGCCCCCGGCCGAGCCTGCGCGGACCACATCGGGCTGGCCAGTTCACGGACGCGCTCTGAGCGGCGGGCTGCTGTTCTTCCTGAGCCTCTGGCTGGGATCCTGCCAACGCTAGACGCGAACGCGCGGATGCCTGCGGCCATCGCCCCCAGTGGCCCATTGCTGCCCTATTCCGGTCGCCCCCTGTCGGGGTGGGCTGGGGAGTTTGTCCATGTGTGCCGGCCGGGTCAGCTGCAGGGGGCGATGACCGTGCCCGGGTCACAGGGGGACCGTCGCCAGGCGGGCGGGCGACTCGCGTCGCACGTTCCGCAGGTGCTGGATGGCCTCGTGCTGGGCGGCGAGTGGGGACAGCGCGAGCTTCTTGGATGCGGTCAGCTCCTCGATGATGGCGTCCCGTTTCGGGATGCGGGCTTCCCGTTCGGTGTCGTGGGCCTTCAACCGCTCGATCTGGGCGTTTCTGGGGTAGGGGAGTACCCATGCCTCCGCGGTGAGTGTGCGTCCGCAACTCTGCCGGAGACCCAGTTCTCTTATCCGGTCCCGGGATTGGGTTGAGGTGTACTCGCTGCCGTGATCACTGTGTATGACGCAGCCGGTCTCCAGAGCGGTCCGGGCGTGGGCCATGTCGAGGGTGTCCATGAGGAGTTCGGCGCGGTGGTGGTCGGTCATGGCGTGGCCGACGACCTCGCGGGTGGTCAGGTCCAGCCAGCGGGCGAGGTGGAGCCAGCCCTCGGCGGTGGGCAGGTAAGTGATGTCGCTGACGAGCTTGATCCCGGGGGCGCTCGGCGTGGACGTTCCGGCCGGTCAGGTCCGGAGGCGGCTTCGCCTTCTTGTCCGGCCGGGTCGGTGAGTGATGCTTGCGACGGGTGAGGCCTCGGATGTCACGCTCACGCATCGCGCGGGCGATGCGCT
>NZ_JBEYFS010000201.1:0-22045 GCF_040634475.1 Streptomyces sp. NPDC007095 | reverse complement strand
CCCTCGCGGACCTTCTGGGTCAGGGCGTCTACCCAGACGAACGCGTAAGGGCCTTGGTCCAGGGGCCAGGAAATGCCCCCGGGCCCCCGACGGTGTTCGACCGTTCACGCCAGCTTCTTGCTCTTCAGCCACGCGTTGGCGACCGCGTCCGGGTCCTTCTTCTCCTTGTCCACCAGGCGGTTGAGCTTGGTCAGTTCCCCGGAGGTGAGGACGTTGCCGAGGGTGGCCAGGGCCTTGCGGACCTTCGCGTCGGCCTTGCGGGAGGCGATGAGGGGGACGATGTGCTGGGAGGGGATCAGGTTGAGGGGGTCGGTGAGGACGACCCAGCCGTTCTCGATGACGTCCACGTCCGTGGTGAAGACGTTGGCGACGTCGATGTCGCCCTTCTTCAGGGCGCCCTTGACCAACGGGCCCGAGGAGTCGAGGGACTTGAACTCCTTGAACTCCACCCCGTAGCGGTCCTTGAGGCCCACCACGCCGACGACCCGCTTCTTCATCTCGGCGGCGGCACCCAGGACGAGTTTGCCGTTGGCCTTGCGCAGGTCGGCGAGGGAGGTCAGGCCGTACTTGGCCGCCGTCTCCTTGGTGACGGCGAAGCTGTCGCGGTCCTCGGCCGCCGCGTAGGGGAGGACTTCGAGGCCACTGGGGAGCACGGTCGTCAGCGTGTTCTGCATTGCGCCGGCCTCGGTGTCCGTGGCCTTCGCGTCGAGGTACAGGAGCAGGCTGCCCTGGTACTCGGGGAGGAGGTCGATGTCGCCGCCCTCCAGCGCGGGCACGACGATCTCGCGCGAGCCGAGGTTGGGGCGGACCTTCGTCTTGATGCCCGCGGCTCCCAGGACACCCGCGTAGAGGTAGCCGAGGATCTGGTTCTCGGTGAAGTTGGCGGTGCCGATGGTCACGCCGCCGGCGCTGGATCCGGATCCGCCGCCGCTGCCGCCGCCGGAACTGTCCAGCGAGGTGATGCCGCTGCTGCAGGCGGCCAGGGCGGGGACGGAGGCCGCGGCGAAGAGGCCGCCGAGCAGAGTCCTACGGTTCATGGTTCTTCGGCTCCTCAGTGGGCGGCGGTACGGCGGTGACGGAACAGGTAGCGCTGGAGTCCGGCCAGCGCGAGGTCGAGCACGACGGCGACGATCGCGACCAGCGCCGCCCCGCCGAGGACCTGGACGAGGTCGCGCTGCGCCAGGCCGTCGAAGACGTACCGGCCGAGGCCGCCGAAGCTGACGTACGCGGCGATCGTGGCGGTGGACACCACCTGGATGAGGGAGAGACGCAGGCCCGTCATGATCAGGGGGAGGGCGAGCGGGATCTCGACCTGGAACAGGACCTGGTGGCCGCGCATGCCCTGGCCCCGCGCCGCGTCCTTCACCTCCGGGTCGACGGCGCTCATGCCGGCGTAGGTGTTGGTGACGATGGCCGGTACCGCGAGGACGACGAGGGCCACGTACACCGACCACAGGGACAGGCCGCTGACCAGGAAGACCAGGACGACCAGGCCCACGGTCGGCAGCGCCCGGCCGAAGGAGGACAGGTTGATGGCGAGGAAGGCGCCCTTGCCGGTGTGACCGATCAGCAGGCCGAGCGGGAGCGCGATCGCGGCCGCGATGAGGGTGGCGAGGAGCGAGTACTCCAGGTGCTCGGCGATCCGGTGCGCGATGCCGTCGGTGCCGGCCCACTGATCGCCGCTGACCAGCCACTTGGCGAGGTTCTTGAAGAGTTCGTACATGTCAGGCTCGCCGCCTCGTCCACGGAGTGAGTACGTACTGGATCGCGACCAGCAGCGCGTCCGCGACCAGCGCGAGCAGCAGGGTCAGGACCACGCCGACGATCACCGGCGTCGGGAAGTTGCGCTGGAAGCCGTCCGTGAAGAGCTGGCCGAGTCCGCCGTCGCCGATGTAGGTGGCGACGGAGACCAGGGAGATCGACATGACCGTCGCGATCCGCACGCCCGCCATGATCACGGGGAGGGCGAGCGGGAGTTCGACGGTGAGCAGGGTCCGCAGCGGGCGGGTGCCCATCGCCTTGGCGGCTTCCTTGGTCTTCACGGGGACCGAGTCGAGGCCCTCGACCGTGTTCCGGAGCAGGACGACCAGGGTGTAGACCGTCAGGCCGATGACCGTGGTGGTGCGGGTCAGGCCGCTCACCGGGAGCAGGAGGACGAAGATCGCGATCGACGGGATCGTGAAGAGGACGTTCGAGAGGCCGAGGAGCATGCCGCGCAGGGCGCGCACCCGGTGGGCCACGACGGCCAGCGGGAGGGAGATCAGCAGGCCGAAGAAGACGGCCAGCAGCGCGGCCTGGAGGTGGGAGAGGGCGAGGGAGGCGAGGTCGTGGGTGTGGTCGCCTATCCAGGACCAGTCGACGGTCATATCGCCACGCTCGCGGTGCCGTGGGTGCCGTGGGTGCCGTGCGCCTTGCTCGCGTGCTCGTGGATGTCGTCGCGGGAGGTGACGCCGGTGAGCACGCCGTCGGCGTCCACACGTGCCACCAGTCCGGTGGGTGAGGCGATCGACTCGTTGAGCGCCGCCAGCAGGGAGTCGGTGTCCTTGAGCGGTCTTACGGGGAGTTCGGCGTCGTCCGCCGTCGCACGCCAGTGCCGCGGCTTGCGGGCCTCGTCGAGGACGAGGGTCCAGGGGCCGCCCTCGGGGGCCGCGCCCTGCGGTACGCCGGCGAGGTGCTGGAGCGAGAGGAGCTTGAGGCCCCGCTCGGCGCCGAGGAAGTCGGCGACGAAGTCGTCCGCGGGGCGGGCGAGCAGGTCGGCCGGGGTCGCGCACTGCACCAGATGGCCGCCGGTGCGGAAGATCGCGATCTGGTCGCCGAGCCGGACGGCCTCGTCTATGTCGTGGGTGACGAAGACGATGGTCTTGCTGAGCTCCTTCTGGAGGCGGAGCAGTTCGTCCTGGAGCTGGGTGCGGACGACCGGGTCGACAGCGCCGAAGGGCTCGTCCATGAGCAGGACGGGCGGGTCGGCGGCGAGCGCTCGGGCCACGCCGACGCGCTGCTGCTGGCCGCCGGAGAGCTGGTGCGGGTAGCGCTTGCCGGCGTCGGCGGCGAGGCCGACGGTCTCCAGGAGCTCGGCCGCCCGCGCCCTGGCCTTCTTGCGGCCCCAGCCCAGCAGCAGCGGCACGGTGGCGATGTTGTCGAGCACCGTGCGGTGCGGGAAGAGGCCGGCCTGCTGGATGACGTAACCGATGGAACGGCGCAGTTCGGCCGCGTCCTGCTCGAGGACGTCCTTGCCGCCGACGCGGATGGTGCCGGAGGTCGGATCGACCATCCGGTTGATCATCCGGAGGGTGGTGGTCTTACCGCAACCGGAAGATCCGACGAGGACGGTCACGCCGCCTTCCGGCATCTCCAGAGAGAGGTCGTGGACTGCGGTGGTGCCGTTGGGGAAGCGCTTGTGGACCGTGTCGAACTGGATCATGAGGTGTCCCTTGCCCGGTCTGCATATCGTCATGCAGAGTTCTCTGTACCTGAATAGGTTGTCAACGGTCCGGTGTTAATCACTGGTTACTTATGACCACCAGGCAAGATCCAATGTCGGGATTGAGGGGAGTTTGGGCTCTATGTCGTCTCGGAATGCGGACACGCCGAGCGTGGTGGTGGCCGGCCTCACCGCCGGTCTGGTGGTGCTCGACGGGTGCAGCACCGGTGTCGCCGACATCGTGCGGCTCGCCGACGGGGCCGCGCGGCCCGTTCCCGGCACCGAGGCGATGAAGCGCGTCGAGCAGTCCTGGGACGCCGCCCGGCAGATCGCCGCCACCGGTCGCGTCTACGGGCGCTCCACCGGCGTCGGCGCCAACCGGAACGAGGACGTGCCGACCGAGGCCGCCGCCGAGCACGGGCTGCGCCTGCTGCGCAGCCACGCCGGTGCCATCGGCGACGAGCTCCCCGCCCGCCAGGTCCGGGCCATGCTCGCCGTCCGCGCCAACCAGCTCCTGGCGGGCGGAGCGGGCCTGCGGCCCACCGTCGTCACGGCTCTGTGCGAGGCCCTGGAGACCGGCGCGTACCCGGTCGTGAACGAGTTCGGGTCGGTGGGCACGGGGGACATCGCGGCGCTGGCCCAGGTGGGACTGGCGCTGGTGGGGGAGCATCCCTGGCGGGGGCCGGATGGCTCACGGACGTCGTCCGTGCCTGCTGTGCCGTCCGGGCCGTCTTTGTCGTCCGGGCCGTCTTTGTCGTCCGTACCGTCCGGGCCGCGGTCCCCGGGGCAGGGAGTGCCGTCCCGGGGCCAGGGCCAGGGCCAGGGCCCGGGTCAGGGTCAGGGCCGGGGTCAGGGCCGGGGTCAGGGTCAGGGTCAGGGGCAGGGCCGGGGTCAGGGCCCGGGCCCGGGCCCGGGCCCGGGGCAGGGTCCGTCGGCCCAGGGGCTGTCGCCGCTCGGTCTCGGGGAGAGGGTGGCGTCCTTCGGGGAGGAGGTGTCGTCCGTCGGGCAGGGCCTGCCCCCCGAACCCCAGCTCCTCGACAACAACGACGCACTCGCCCTCATCAGCAGCAACGCCCTCACCCTCGGGCAGTCCGCGCTCGCCCTGGACGAGCTGCGGGGGCTGATCGAGGCCACACAGGTCGTCGCCGCGCTGTCACTGCTGGCCGTCGACGGATCGCACGAGGCCTACGCGGCACCCGTGCACGCCGCGCGCCCGCACAAGGGCTCGGCCGAAGTCGCCCGTCGGATGCGGGAGTTGATCGGAGCGGAGGACCGGCCCACCCCGCCGCTCGGGCGGATCCAGGACCCGTACGGTTTCCGGTGCATCCCGCAGATCCACGGGCCCGCGCAGGACGCCGCGGACGCCCTCGAAGGGGTCCTGGTCGTCGAGATCAACGCCGCCGCCGAGAACCCCCTCATCTCGCCCGAGGACATGGCCGCGTACCACCACGGTGGCTTCTACCAGGCTCAACTCGCCCTCGCCCTGGACCACTTCAGGCTCGCCGTCACACAGGTGGCGCGGCTGTCGACCTCACGGCTCTCCACCCTCAACGAACCCGCCTACACCCGCCTGCGCCCCTTCCTCGCCGACCACGAGCCCGCGTCCTCCGGCGTGATGATCCTGGAGTACGCCGCCGCGGCCGCCCTCGGCGACCTGCGCGCCTTCTCCGCGCCCGCCTCGCTCGGCCACGCTGTACTCTCCCGGGGCGTCGAGGAACAGGCGAGCTTCGCCTCGCTCGCCGCACGGCAGACACTGCGGGCGTGCGGTGCCTACCGTCTCGTCGTGGGCTGCGAACTGGTCTCCGCCGTACGGGCGCTGCGCCAGCGCGATCTGCGGCCCGACCCGGAGCTGCCGGTCGGACGGGCGATGGAACTGGCCGAGTTGGTGCTCGGCCTGGACCAGACCGACCGGCCGCTGACGGACGACGTGACGGCGGCGGCCGCGCTGCTCGACCGGTTCACGGACATCTGGAGGGGGAGCGAGTCATGAGCGTGGACAGGAGCATGGACGTGAGCGCGGAGGCGAAAGCCGGCGTGAAGGCCGGCGTGAAGGCCGACGTGAAGGCCGACGTGAAAGCCGACGTGAAAGCCGGCGTGAAGGCCGGCGAGAGCGTGATGGACAGTCCCGCCGGGCGGCTGCAGGCGCTCTTCGAGGGGCACCGGCTGACGCCCACCCAGCGGCGCATCGCGCACAGCATGGTGCGCAGCGCCGCCGACGTGCCGTTTCTCTCCAGCGTCGAACTCGCCGAACTCGCCGGGGTCAGCCAGCCCTCCGTCACCCGCTTCGCGGTCGCGCTCGGCTTCGACGGCTACCCGGCGCTGCGCAAGCACCTGCGCGAGGTCGCGCCCACCGAACAGTCGGCGACCCCGGGCTCGTACAACGAGTACCAGCAGGCCGTCGAGGCCGAGATCGAGAACCTGAAGCACCTCGCCGAGGTGCTCGCCGACCCGCGCCCGGTGCAGCGCGCGGGACGGCTGCTCGCCGCCTCCCGTCCGCTCCCGGTGCTCGGACTGCGCGCCGCCGCCTCCCAGGCGTACGGCTTCGCGTACTTCGCCGCCAAGGTCCACCCGGACGTACGGCTGCTGCACGAGGGCGGCACCATGCTGCACGACCGCATCGACGCGGCCGTCCACGCCGGAGCCACTGCCCTGCTCTGCTTCGCGCTGCCCCGCCACCCGCGCGAGGTCGTGGACTCGCTCGCCTACGCCAAGGGGGCCGGGCTGACGGTGGTGACGGTCGCGGACTCCGCGTTCGCGCCGGTCGCCAAGGTCTCGGATCTCCTCCTGCCCGCCGCCGTCGGCACCGGACTCGCCTTCGACACGGCCTGCTCCCCGATGCTCCTCGGGCGCGTTCTTCTGGAAGCGATGTGCGACGACATCCCGGACTCCCAGACGCGGCTGGAGGAGTTCGACGCGCGGGCGGCGGCCAGGGGCCTGTTCGTGGAGTAGCCGCGGTCCCATGCGGGGGCCGGGGTTCGGCGGAGCAGTCACGGTTCGGTGGAGTGGCCCCGCTTCTCAGACTCGTCTCACCTTCGCTCGTTAGCGTGCGCGCCCAAAGACGCTGAAGACGCAAGCAGCCGAAGACGCAAGCACGGGAGGCGGAGAACGTGGCGCGCGGAGGGCAGGGCCTGGCTCGGGTGGCCGTCGTGGTGAGGGCCGGGGCGGCACCACTGTGGTGGTTCGGGGTGTTCGCGGCCGGTATCGGGGTGCTGTTGCCGGGGTTGACCGGACGCCGGATCGGGGTCATGGCCGGGGCCGCGCTGTTCATCCTCGCGGCGGTCGTGGTGGCGTACACCCGCAGGAAGCGGTACGCCGCACTCGTCCGCTCGGCCGCACGCGCGAGCAAGCAGGACGTGCTCCAGGACCGGGCCGTGACGGTACGCAACTGGCGCCGGGGCCATCGCTGGTGGCTGCTGCTCGCCTTCGTGGCCGCGCTCGGCAGCTCCTTCGCGGTGCCCGCCGCGGGCGGCATGCTGCTCGCCGGTGCGGGCGTCGGGCTGTGGCTGAAGGCCGGCTGGCTCGGGCGCCGGGAACGGGCCGAGGAGGCGCTGATCTGGGTGCGCGTCGACTGGCTCGGCCGACGTGCCGGTGCTCCCGCCGGAAAGCCGGTCAAGGCCTGCCGGGCCACCGGAGTGGCGGCCGGCGACGCCGCGCCCGGCGGAGCGCGACGCCGCTGACCCGAGGCGGCGACTGGGGGTCGCTACACCTCGAGGTCCGCCTCGATCCTCTTCAACTGGTGCCGGGCCATCGCCAGGTTGGCCCGCTTGGAGTCGAGGACCAGGTACAGGAAGAGCCCGTTGCCGCCGCGCCCCTTGATCAGCCGGATCAGGTGGTACTGGTCGGACAGCGTGATCAGGATGTCCTCGATCTCGCCCTTCAGCCCGAGGTGTTCCATGGTGCGGATCTTGGCGCGGACCACGTCGGTGTTGCCCGCCGCCGCCACGGTGAGGTCGAAGCCCTTGCTGCCGCCGATCGTGCCCAGCGCCATTCCGCTGGTGTAGTCGACGAGGGCGGCTCCGGTCGCGCCCTCGATGGAGGCGAGTGCTTCCTTCAGCGCGGTTTCGGTGTTCGTCATGGTGTGGTTCTTCCTTTCGGCTTGTCGTCCCGACTTTTCGGTCCGACTCTCGGGCCGACTCTTCGGTCAGCTTTCCGATGCGGTGGGGGTGTTGGGGGTGGGGGTCGGGGGCGTGCGGGGCGTGCCGCGCGCCGCACGGGTGCGCGTCGGCATGGAGGCGGGCCGCGCGGGAGCCCGCGCCGGGGCGACCGGTTCACCGCGTGCCGTCGCGGCCTCCACGAGCTCGCCGATCCGAGTACCGGAACGGCGCCCCTCCAGATGCAGCCGGCCGACATTGACCCGGTCCTGGGCCAGCAGCGTCAGCACGGCGGAGCCGCCCGCCGCGTACGTCGCGACATAGCCGTCGACGCCGCGCACCAGCAGTTCGCGGAACTCGCCCTGCCCGGTGGCGTCCGCCATCCGCACGGCCACCCCCAGCGCGGCCGCGGTGAGCGCGGCCACGCCCTCGGGCTCCACTCCGGGCGTGTCATGGGCGAGTACGAGTCCGTCGACGCTGGCCGCCAGAGCACCGGTCAACTGGGGCACGCGGGCCCGCAACCGGTGCAGCTCGTCGAGGACTTCGGGTTCCGCCGCCATCAGCAGTCTCCTCTCGGCACGCTGTCGCAGCGCGCGGATCACAGGGCCTCCAGCGCGTCTCGGAGCCGGCGCAACAACGCGACGTCGGGATCGGCGGAAGACTGGGTGAGCACCTTGGGCAACGGCGCACGCTCCGGCGCGTTCGCTGCCGTGACGAACCCGGCCGCGGCCAGCCGGCGGACGTCGACGAGGGTGTGGAACGCGGGCCGCCCCAGGGCGAGCGAGATGTCCGACGCCGTCCGCAGACCGTCCACCCGGCCGAGCACGGCCCACTGGCGCAGGGGGACCGACGGCTCGGCGGCGCGCCGGACGCGCGCCAGCGGGGCGGTGTCCGTCGCCGGGTCGGGCCAGACCCGGTGCAGCAGCTGGCGGCGGCGCAGCGTCTCACGCTCCACCGCGGCCACGGGCACGGGACGCACCGGACCGAGCCAGTGCGCGGCCCCGTACCGGAACCGGGCCGGAGTGCTGCTCGGCCCCAGCACGAAGTACGCCGCGTCGTAAAGCGCCCCGAGATGGCACAGCTCCAGCGCGCCCTCGGCGATCCGGCCGCGCTCGACCAGGAACCGCCCGACCCGCCGCCGCGCCCCGGCCTCGGCGACCGCCTCCCGCCAGGACTCGGCCGCCAGCACTCCGCGCGCGGTGAGCAGCACGTCGAGCGAGGGGGTGGCGGGGCTTTCGGCGTGCACGACCTCGCCGTCACAGAGGTAGAGCACCCCGCGCTCGCGCACCAGCACGCCGGTGGCCCGCTCGGCGGCGAGTCGGCTGAGCATGGGCGAGAGGCCGACGGGGACCGCCGCCCTGTCGGTGTCGGTGTGCTTGTCGTGGTCTTGGCCGCTGTCCTTGCGCACGGCGAGTTCGAGTGCGGGCGGTGTTCTGACCGTCGTCATCCCAGCACCAGCCGTCCGGCCATCTCACCGAGCCGGATCCGGGCCAGCGCGAGATTGCCGTCCGCCCGGTCCAGCCACAGATGCAGGAACACGCTGCTGTCGAACGTGGTCCTGACGAACCGCAGCAGGTGGTAGCTGTCACGGTTGCTGACGATCAGGTCCTCGACCGGGGTCTCCTGCTCGGACCAGTCGGACCCGTCGGACGGGGCGAACGCCTTGTGCTCCGCGGCGAGCCGGGCGAGCTCGGCCGCCTCCGCCGCGGTCGTCTCGTGGTCACCGCCCGGGGCGTCCCCGACCGTGCCCAGGGCCAGCCCGCTGGTCCAGTCGACCACCGCGGCGCCCCGGGCACCGGGCAGTCGCATGGCTTCCAGTAGGCACTCGTCGATTCCGGGCACCACGTATCCCCTCCCGCCAAAGGGTTCGGCCGAGTGACGCCGAAGTTACGCAACGTATGCGCGACGGGTGAGGGATCTGGCATTTTCCTGTGGAACATGCGCGCGGTGACTAAGGTGGGTCAACTGGCCATATTTTCAGTCCTCTTGACGCTGCTCGGATGCTGGTGAGGGCGTTGCGAAGGCGCACCGGGGGGCGCTCGCAGGTACACCGGGGTGCGCGACGAGGCCACACACGCCGTGTTCTGTTTCGGGGTGCCGGGTGCCGGGTGCTACAGCGCCGTGAGCGCTGTCGGCCGCGCGCCGCCCGACTCCGCGACGATCTCCTCGACGCCCTGCGGCTCCCGTACGACCGCGAACCGCACGTCCGTACTCCTGCCGCCGTCGCCGTTCCCGCCCTCGACCGACGCGAAGCCGTAAACGCCCGGCCGGGCCAGGGAGTTGTACGCGTAATGGTGGGCGAAGTAGTACGCGCCCGTGTCCAACGCCGCCGCGTAGTCGCCCTGTTCGAGCAGCGGGAGCGCGCGCCCCTCGGCGAGCAGGTCGCCCGCGAAACAGGCGGGCCCCGCGATGTCCTGGACGACGTCCGGCCCCGCCTTGGGTTGCCCCAACGCGTCGTACGCGGCGATCCGCAGCGGCCAGGACCCCGGCGCGTACACCGTGCGGGTCGCGATCTGCACCCCGGCGTGCGTGACCGCGACCGGCCGGCCTCCGGCGGACTTCGCGTACTCGACCCGCGCGACCACGGTCCCGTGCTTGGCCAGCAGCGACCGCCCGAACTCGGTGACCAGTCCGTACCGCCCGTCGAAGAGCCCCGGCACCGCCTCGGCGAGCAACCGTGCGTACTGCGCGTACGTCGGGGTCGTGACGTCGGAGCCGAAGTTGACCGGCAGTCCGCCGCCGATGTCGAGCGTGTCGATCTGCTGCCACCCGACACGCCGGTTGATCTCCTCGGCGAGCGCGTACGTCTCCGCGATCCCCCGTGCCATCAGCGAGAGCGGGATCCCCTGCGATCCGGTGTGCGCGTGCAGCCGGGTCAGCCACGGCCGGTCGGCGTACGCCTGGACGATCCACTCCCGGGCGCCCTCGTCGCGCAGCGCGACCCCGAACTTCGAGGTCGCCGTCGCCGTGGACAACGCCTCGATGGAACCCCCGCCGACCTGCGGGTTCACCCGGATTCCGATGGGGGCGCGGGGGGAGCGGGGGTGCGGGGATCCCGCGGGACCGCCGTTCGGCCCGTCGGGCAGGTCCCCTACCAGGCCGTCGATGCGGTCCAGCTCCTGCGGATTGTCCGCGTTGACGGCGATGCCCAGTGCCAGCGCCTCGCGCAGCTCGGCGATCGTCTTGGCGGGTGAGTCGAGCACGGTCTCGGAGGGTGGCACTCCGGCCGCCCGTGCGAGGGCGAGCTCGCCGGGGCTCGCGACCTCCGCGCCGATGCCGTGCTCGTGCAGCAGCCGCAGTACGGGCACCAGCGGGGTCGCCTTCACCGCGAAGGCGTGCAGCACGGGTGTGCCCGGTGCCGTCACCGCGTCGAAGGCGGCCCGCAGCTCCGCCACCGAGGCCTTGATGCCGGGAACGTCGAGGAGGGCGATGATGGGGGCCTCGGGCCCCAGCAGTCCATGCTCCACGGCGGCCCGGACGGCATCGTCGCGCCGCGCCACGCGATCGGAGCCGGACTCACCTCCGCCCGCCGAAGGCGCCTCACCCGAAGACGCCCCGCCCGCCGAAGGCGCCCCGTTTGCCGAAGGCGCCTCACCCGAAGACGCCACCGCTGAAGACATCCCGGTCGAAGGCGTCCCCGTCGAAGACACCCCGGTCCCTGCCGCCCCATCGCTCACTGAATCCTCCTTCGTGTCCCTGTCTGTGCCCATACATCCCAGCCAAACATCCGCGCCACGCCCCCGCTGGCCCACTCAACTATTGACTAGCTCTATTCAAGAAGCCAGGATGTGAATATCTACTGCAACAGTCCGCTAGGAGGCAGACCATGTCAGGACCCCGCCCCGTCCGAGCGCCGCGCGGTACGGAACTGAGTGCCCTGGGATGGCAGCAGGAAGCCGCCCTGCGGATGCTGCAGAACAACCTCGACCCCGAGGTCGCCGAGCACCCCGACAAGCTCGTCGTCTACGGCGGCACAGGCAAGGCCGCCCGTGACTGGCGCTCCTTCGACGCCATGGTCCGCACGCTGCGGACCCTCAAGCAGGACGAGACGATGCTCGTCCAGTCCGGCCGCCCCGTCGGCGTCATGCAGACCCACGAGTGGGCCCCGCGCGTCCTCATCGCCAACTCCAACCTCGTCGGCGACTGGGCGAACTGGGAGGAGTTCCGCCGTCTGGAGGCCCTCGGTCTCACGATGTACGGCCAGATGACCGCCGGCTCCTGGATCTACATCGGCACCCAGGGCATCCTCCAGGGCACCTACGAGACCTTCGCCGCCGTCGCCGCCAAGAAGTTCAACGGCACACTCGCGGGCACCATCACCCTGACCGCCGGTCTCGGCGGCATGGGCGGCGCCCAGCCGCTCGCCGTGACGATGAACGACGGCGTCGCGATCTGTATCGACGTCGACCCGCGGGCCATCGAGCGCCGCATCGAGCACCGCTACCTGGACGTGAGGGCCGACTCCCTGGAGCACGCCCTCCAGCTCGCCGTCGAGGCCCGCGACCAGCGCAAGCCGCTCTCCATCGGCCTCCTGGGCAACGCCGCCGAGCTGCTGCCCCGCATGCTCGCCGAGAGCGCCCCGATCGACATCGTGACCGACCAGACCTCGGCCCACGACCCGCTGGCCTACCTCCCCATCGGCATCGACTTCGACGACATGGCCGACGCGGCCGCCAAGGACCCGGCGGGCTTCACCACCCGCGCCCGTGAGTCCATGGCCAAGCACGTCGAGGCGATGGTCGGCTTCATGGACGCCGGCGCCGAGGTCTTCGACTACGGCAACTCGATCCGCGGCGAGGCCCAGCTCGCCGGGTACGAGCGGGCGTTCGCCTTCCCCGGCTTCGTCCCCGCCTACATCCGCCCCCTCTTCTCCGAGGGCAAGGGCCCCTTCCGCTGGGCGGCCCTCTCCGGCGACCCGCAGGACATCGCCAAGACCGACAAGGCGATCCTCGACCTCTTCCCCGAGAACGAGTCCCTGCACCGCTGGATCAAGCTGGCCGGTGAGCGCGTCCACTTCCAGGGCCTGCCCGCCCGGATCTGCTGGCTCGGCTACGGCGAGCGCGACAAGGCCGGCGAGCGCTTCAACGACATGGTGGCGTCCGGCGAGCTCGCCGCGCCCCTGGCCATCGGCCGCGACCACCTCGACTGCGGCTCCGTCGCCTCCCCGTACCGCGAGACCGAGGCCATGCTCGACGGCTCCGACGCGATCGCCGACTGGCCGCTGCTGAACGCCATGGTGAACGTCGCCTCCGGCGCCTCCTGGGTCTCCATCCACCACGGCGGCGGCGTCGGCATGGGCCGCTCCATCCACGCAGGGCAGGTGTCCGTCGCCGACGGCACCAAGCTGGCCGGCGAGAAGATCCGCCGCGTGCTCACCAACGACCCCGGCATGGGCGTCATCCGGCACGTCGACGCCGGGTACGACATCGCCGAGTCCGTTGCCCAGGAGCGCGGCGTGCGCATCCCGATGCGCGAAGGCGACGAGGGCGGCGCCGCGTGACCTTCCACAGCATGTGGGCGGAGCTGCTGCCGATCGGCCGCAGCACCGCCTCCGGCGGCTACCGCCGCTTCGCCTGGACCGGGGCCGACGCCGACTGCCGGGTCTGGTTCCGGGCCCAGGCCGAGTCCCGCGGGCTGCGCTACGAGCTGGACCGCAACGGCAACCAGTGGGCCTGGCTCGGTGACCCCGCCGAGGGCGACGCCGTCGTCACCGGGTCCCACCTGGACTCCGTGCCCGACGGCGGGGCCTTCGACGGGCCTCTCGGCGTCGTGTCGTCCTTCGCGGCCCTGGACGAACTGCGCTCAAGGAAGGCCGAGTTCACCCGTCCCCTCGCCATCGTCAACTTCGGCGACGAGGAGGGCGCCCGCTTCGGACTCGCCTGCGTCGGCTCCCGGCTGGCCGCCGGACAGCTCACCGTCGAGCAGGCCCACCGGCTGACCGACGGCGACGGCATCACGCTCCCGCAGGCCATGGAGCGCGCCGGACACGACCCCGACACCATCGGTCCCGACCCCGAGCGCCTCGCCCGCATCGGCGCCTTCGTCGAACTGCACGTCGAGCAGGGCCGCGCCCTCGACCTCAGCGGCGACCAGGTCGGCATCGCCAGCGCCATCTGGCCGCACGGCCGCTGGCGCTTCGACTTCCGGGGCGAGGCCAACCACGCGGGCACCACCCGGCTCGTCGACCGCCGCGACCCGATGCTGTCGTACGCCGAGACCGTGCTCGCCGCCCGCCGGGAGGCCCAACTCGCCGGTGCCGTCGCCACCTTCGGCAAGATCTCCGTCGAGCCGAACGGCGTGAACGCCATCCCCTCCCTCGTGCGCGGCTGGCTCGACTCCCGCGCCGCCGACCAGGCGACCCTCGACACGGTCGTCACCGGCGTCGAGAAGGCCGCCCGCGAGTACGCGGAGGCCCAGGGCGTCGAACTCGACGTCGTCCGCGAGTCGTTCACCCCCGTCGTCGAGTTCGAGCACGCCCTGCGCGACGAGCTGGCCCGCATCCTGGGCAAGGACGGGGAAGGGGCCGCGGGACTCACGGTTCCCGTCCTGGGCACGGGCGCCGGACACGACGCCGGAATCCTCTCCGGGACCGTCCCGACCGCCATGCTGTTCGTACGCAACCCCACGGGTGTCTCGCACTCCCCGGCCGAGTACGCCGCCGAGGACGACTGCGTGGCCGGGGTGACCGCACTCGCCGACGTACTCGAAGGGCTGGCCTGCAGGTGACGCAGACGTACTGGCTTGAACACGCCTGGCTCGACACCCACGTCGAGCCGGGCGTGGCCCTGGACGTGACGGACGGGCGGATCACCGCCGTCCGCGAGAACACCGCCACCCCGCCCCCCGGCGCCGAGATCCTCCGCGGACTCACCCTCCCCGGCCTCGCCAACGCCCACTCGCACGCCTTCCACCGCGCCCTGCGCGGCACCGTCCAGGTCGGCTCCGGCACCTTCTGGACCTGGCGCGAGATCATGTACTCCTTCGCGGACAGGCTGACCCCGGACACCTACCACGCGCTCGCCCGCGCCGTGTACGCGGAGATGGCGCTCGCGGGCGTCACGGCCGTCGGCGAGTTCCACTACGTGCACCACACCCCCGGCGGTACCCCCTACGCCGACCCGAACGCGATGGGCGAGGCGCTCGTCGCGGCCGCGGACGAGGCCGGCATCCGGATCACCCTCCTCGACACGGCCTACGTGTCCTCCGGCTTCGGACAGCCGCCCAACCCCCACCAGCGCCGCTTCTCCGACGGCAGCGCGGAGGCCTGGGCGGAACGCTCTTCACTTCTCAAGGACCGTGATCACGCACGGATCGGTGCGGCCATCCACTCCGTACGGGCCGTGCCCGCCGGACAGCTGGCGACGGTAGCGCGCTGGGCCGAGGAGCGGCAGGCCCCGCTGCACGTGCATCTGTCGGAGCAGACGGCGGAGAACGACGCCTGCCAGGCCGCCCACGGGTGCACCCCGACGCGGCTGCTCGCCGACCACGGCGTGCTCGGCTCCCGCACGACCGGCGTCCACAACACGCACCTCACGGACGAGGACATCGCGCTGCTGGGCGACTCCCGGACGGGCACGTGCATGTGCCCGACGACGGAACGGGACCTGGCGGACGGCATCGGCCCCGCCGCCGCCCTCCAGCGAGCCGGCTCGCCCCTCTCCCTCGGCTCCGACAGCCACGCCGTCATCGACCTCCTCGAAGAGGCCCGCGCGATGGAGCTGAACGAGCGCCTGCGCACCCGCACCCGCGGTCACTGGACGGCGGCCGCCCTGCTGCGCGCCGCCTCCGCCGACGGCCACGCGGCCCTCGGCTGGCAGGACGCGGGCACCCTCGAAGCGGGCGCGCTCGCCGACTTCACGACGATCGCCCTCGACTCGGTCAGAACAGCGGGACCGGTGCCGCGCCTGGGCGCCGAGACGGCCGTATTCGCGGCGACGGCGGCCGACGTACGGCACACGGTCGTGGGCGGCCGGCATGTCGTACGCGACGGGGCGCACGCCCTTGTTCCCGAGGTGCCGCAGGCCCTCGCGCAGGCAGTCGAAGCCCTGCGCGCCTAGAGACGACCGCCGAACTCCGCCCCCACGAGGACGCCATGAGCAGCACCACCGGCACGACCACCGTCATCACCAACATCGCCAGTCTGGTCACCAACGATCCCTCCCTCGGCGACGGATCCCCCCTCGGTCTGATCCAGGACGCGGCCGTCGTCATCGAAGGCGACCGCATCGCGTGGACCGGTGACTCAAGAAAAGCACCCGCCACTGACAACCGGGTCGACGCCGGTGGCCGGGCCGTGATTCCGGGCTTCGTGGACTCCCACTCGCACCTCGTCTTCGCGGGCGACCGCACCCAGGAGTTCAACGCCCGCATGTCGGGCCGCGGCTACACGGCGGGCGGCATCCGCACCACCGTCGCCGCCACCCGCGCCGCCAGTGACGAGGACCTGGAGCGCAACCTCACGCACTACCTCCACGAGGCGCTGCGCCAGGGCACCATCACCTTCGAGACCAAGTCGGGCTACGGCCTCACCGTCGAGGACGAGGCCAGGGCGCTGCGCATCGCGGCGGCGCACACCGAGGAGGTCACCTACCTCGGCGCACACATCGTCTCCCCGGACTACGCCGACGACCCGGCCGCGTACGTGGCCCTGGTGACCGGCGAGATGCTCGACGCCTGCGCCCCGTACGCCCGTTGGATCGACGTCTTCTGCGAGAAGGGCGCCTTCGACGGCGACCAGGCCCGCGCGATCCTCACGGCGGGCAAGGCGAAGGGCCTGCACCCGCGCGTCCACGCCAACCAGCTCTCGTACGGCCCCGGCGTCCAGCTCGCCGTCGAACTCGACGCGGCGAGCGCCGACCACTGCACCCACCTCACGGACGCGGACGTCGAGGCCCTGGCGAACGGCCGGACGGTCGCGACCCTGCTCCCCGGCGCCGAGTTCTCCACCCGCGCCGAGTGGCCGGACGCCCGCCGCCTCCTGGACGCGGGCGTGACCGTCGCCCTCTCCACCGACTGCAACCCGGGCTCGTCCTTCACCTCCTCCGTCCCGTTCTGCATCGCGCTGGCGGTACGGGACATGGGGATGACCCCGGACGAGGCGGTCTGGTCGGCCACGGCGGGCGGCGCGGCGGCCCTGCGCCGCACGGACATCGGCCGCCTCACCGTCGGCGCCCGCGCCGACCTCGCCCTCCTGGACGCGCCCAGCCACGTCCACCTCGCCTACCGGCCGGGCGTACCGCTGGTCACCGGCGTCTGGCGGCGCGGCGTACGCGAGCTCTGACCCAGAGGTCACGGGGCCGGGGTTACGGGGCCGGGGTTGCGAGGCCGGGGTTGCGAGGCCGGGGTTGCGAGGCCGGGGTTGCGAGGCCGGGGTCACGAGGCCGCGGTCACGACGCCGGGGTCACGACGCCGCGGTCACGAGGCCCCCGCCCGCCACCGCTGACTCGTACCCCCGTCGAGCGGCAGCAGGGACAGGCCGTCTCCGCCGCTCGGCGTGACCGCGGTCTCGACGGCGATGGACGGGCGGATCACGCCGTCGTCGTCCACGGTGAACCTCAGGTTCTGGCCGTGGCTGCCGTCGATCGAGCCGCAGTCCCAGATCCCGACGCCGTTGTCGACGGAGCCGCGGCTGTCCAGACAGAGGTCGGAGTCGGCGTACGACTGCAGGACGCCGCGCCCGGAGTCGACCCGCCACCGCTGGGTGCGGGCCGAGGTGCAGGGGGCCGTGACGACGTCCGTGCCCTGCGTCAGATCGCCGTCGCGGATGTCGAGGCACAGGCCCGAGGCGATGTTCACGACCTGGGCGTAGTCGCTGCCCGGCGGGTAGGCCGGGGTGGGCGTGGGGGACGGCGTCGGACTGGCCGGTCTCGACGGGGAGGGGCTCCGCGTCGGGGAAGGGGACTTGCTGGTCGCGGACGGCAGCGGGGCCGGGGGCGAGGGGGTCGCCGAGACGGTCGCCGTCACCGTCACCTGCGGCACGCTCGACGGGGTGGTGACCGAGCCCGCCGTGTTCTGGGACGGCGAGCCGCCCGACGACAGCACGACGAACAGCAGCGGCACAAGGGCGACGCCGAGGGCCGCCGCCGAGGTCAGGACGAAGCGGCGGGACGGCGGCCAGGGCCCCGACGAGGCGGGGACGCCGGGCCGGGGCTCGCCCGCCTCGCTCATGACGTACGCCGTGCCCGCCCACGGCAGCAGTCCCTCGGCCAGGGCGGTGCGCGGATGGTCGCGCAGGGCGGACAGCTCCTCGTACGCCGTCGTGCAGTGCGCGCAGTGCGCCATGTGGGCGTGCAGGTCGGGGCTGGAACGGGGGTTGTCCGGCCGCAGCGACTCCTCGATCAGCCGCCGGAAGTCCCCGCAGCGCGGGTCGTCGGAGGCGGCGAGCCGGGACTTCAGACAGGCCTGGCCCAGGGCCTGCAGCGCGGGCTGCCCGCCGTACGTCACGTCCTCACGGGTGAGGCCGAGCAGGACGGCCGCCCGGTCGGCGGGCTCCTCTTCCACGACTCCGTACCAGAGCAGGCCCTGGGTACGGGACGGGAGGGACTGGAACGGGGCGAGCATGGGCGGCACGGGCCCGCCGGGGCCCGCCGTGCTCAGCACGAGGAGCAGACCGGGGTCGAGGCCGGCGGCCCGTTCGTCCCTCGCCCACGAGGCGGCCACCTGCCCCGCCAGCAGCAGGAGCCGGTGGCGCCATGGGACGCTCGGGTTCGAGCCGCGCGCCGTCTCCTGGGCCGCCAGGGTGAACGCCTGCGCCGCGAGCTGCCGCGCTGCCGACTCGCTACGGGTGCACAGGCGGGCGTAGGCGAGGACGGACGGGCGGTGCCGCTCGCGGAGTTCCTGGAGGGCCGGATAGGCGCTGTCGGTGTCGGCGCTCAGCAGTTCGGTGAGCCGCGTGTCGGACGCGCCCGCGTCGTCCTGAGCCATGTGTCGGCCTCCTCGTACCCCGTGCGGTCACTCGCTCCCGTCCTGACGTACCAGCCAGTTTGGAGTGCTCATGGTGACGGGGATGGCCCTTTGAGGAAAGAGGGAAGAAGGAGGCGCAAGAAAAAAAGCGGTCCGGAGCCGTCGGCGCCGGACCGCTCTCAGCTGAAAGAGAGCCGGACCGCTCTCAGCCGAAAGAGAGAGGTGCCGGAGGGGGCAGGGAGCGTCACTCCTCGACCGTCAGTGCCTTCCGCAGTCGCACCAGCGTCCGTGACAGCAGCCGCGACACATGCATCTGCGAGATCCCGAGCTCGTCACCGATCTCGGACTGCGTCATGTTGGCGACGAAGCGCAGCGAGAGGATCTGACGGTCACGCGACGGGAGTTCGGCGATCAGGGGCTTGAGCGACTCCACGTACTCGATGCCCTCGATGCCGTGGTCCTCGTAGCCGATGCGGTCCGCGAGCGCGCCTTCGGAGTCGTCCTCCTCGGGCTGGGCGTCCAGCGAACTGGCCGTGTAGGCGTTCGAGGCGGCCATGCCCTCGACGACCTCGTCGTTGGTGATGCCCAAGTGCTGCGCCAACTCGCCCACCGTGGGCGCCCGGTCGAGCTGCTGGGCGAGTTCGTCGCCCGCCTTGGCCAGGGTGAGACGCAGTTCCTGCAGTCGGCGCGGTACGCGCACGGACCAGGAGGTGTCGCGGAAGAAGCGCTTGATCTCGCCGATGATGGTCGGCATCGCGAAGGTGGGGAACTCGACGCCGCGGCTCAGTTCGAAGCGGTCGATCGCCTTGATCAGGCCGATCGTGCCGACCTGGATGATGTCCTCCATCGGCTCGCTGCGGGAGCGGAAGCGGGAGGCGGCGAACTTGACCAGCGCGAGGTTGAGCTCGACCAGCGTGTTGCGCACGTACGAGTAGTCGTGGGTGCCTTCTTCGAGGGACTCCAGCCGCTCGAAGAGGGTCTTGGACAGGGCCCGTGCGTCCACCGGTCCCACCTCGTCGTACGGGGGGATCTCGGGAAGTCCGTCGAGTCCGTCGAGTCCGCTGGTTCCGATTTCGTCGAGACGCTCCGGGCGTTCCAGAGAAGGTGTCGACGTCGCCGTCTGGGTCTGCGATCCGTCGAGCCGGGGTGACATGGTGTCCTCCATCGTTCTCGGCATATGGCCGCCGATGCCAATGCGTGCACTGCGGTGTGCGGCGCCTCCGAAGCCGGCCGTGTCGAATAGGTGTCGCTACTAGCCCTACCCGCTTTCGCGCGCCGCCCGCAAGTGCGTTGCGTGATGAAATGTCCATTTTCGGGGGGTTGTTCGGGTGTCGGGGATCGTGTGGAAGGCGTAGTGTTCGAGTGCGTACATCAGCAGTCGCGACGCTCGGGAGAGAGACGGCATGGACCGCCAGACGGTCGGCAGCGCACAGTCGGGCCGGCTTCTAGTCGAGGTGCGGGAAGAGGGCTCAAGCGCCGTCGTGACCCCCGCGGGTGAGTTGGATCACCACACGGCTGAATTGTTGCGTGAGCCACTCGAGGACTGCCTTGACAAGGGGCGCTCGCGACTGGTCGTGGACTGCTCGCGACTGGAGTTCTGCGACTCCACCGGGCTGAACGTGCTGCTCGGTGCCCGGCTGAAGGCCGAGGCCGCGGGTGGCGGAGTCCATCTGGCGGGAATGCTGCCGGTGGTGGCCCGGGTCTTCGAGATCACCGGGGCGGAGGCCGTCTTCACCGTCCACGAGACGCTAGATGCGGCCCTGGCCGACTAGGCGGGGCGGTCGGGGCCCCGCCTCGGCATGCTCCGGAGTCCCCCTGCGATCGCGGCATCGCCCGCGTCACCCCGTTCCCGTCGAACAAAGGGGGTGTTCCGACGGATCGGTCGGGCAGGAGACATCCTGACTATGTCGGCAACAATCGGTGGGAACGTCGTAGGTGATCGTCGTAGATATTCGTCCGGAACGCCCTGAGTGCGGAAGCATCCGCGGCGCGTACCACATGCTGAGTACTGAGTCTTGAATCGTGAAACTGGTGAATCGGTGAGGTGAAGCGCTGATGAGCACCACCCGGCCTTACTCGCCGGGCGACCGCGGCCCGGAGTCGGGCGACGGCGGCGCTTCCGGGGCACCTGGGGGCGGCGGCCTGGCCGTCCCGTCAGGAGGGCGTCAGGCCCGCAGGCTGAGCTTCGACGGCGAGAGCGGCGTCGTGCCGCTCGCCCGCGACTTCGCCCGCCAGGCGCTGCACGCGTGGGGCTGGCTGCCCGCCGCGAGCGCCGACCAGCGGGCCGCCGCCGAGGACGTTCTGCTGGTCGTCTCCGAACTTGTCACCAACGCCTGTCTGCATGCCGAGGGTCCCGACGAGCTCCGGATCGCCTGCGACAACAAGGTGCTGCGCGTCGAGGTCTCCGACCGTGGCGCGGGCCAGCCCGCCCCGCGCACCCCGCACCGCGCCGGCCGCCCCGGCGGCCACGGCATGTTCATCGTGCAGCGGCTGTGCCTGGACTGGGGAGTCGTACGCACTCCGGGGGTCACCGGCAAGACGGTGTGGGCGGAACTCGGGGCGCCCGCGTAGTCCCACCCGATCCCGGGTGTAACTCCCACCTTGGGTTACCCACGGTTCGAACCCTTCTTCGTACGTTGCCGAACGCGCGCCGGATCTCCTCGGATCCGGCGCGCACTTTGTCTTCCCTCCACAAGGGACCGGGCGTACCTTGACGGCCGATCTGATGTTCCGTCAGGAATGAGGCCCCGAGGTGTCGTACCGGACGTACCAGAAACGAACCGCCGCGCTCGCGTTCGCCGCGGCCCTGGCCGGCTCGGCGGTGCTGATGGCCGCCCCTGCCGCCGAGGCCGGCGTGGTGAACGTCAACTACCAGTGCAAGACGCCGATCGGCGACAAGAGCGCCGTCTCGCCCATCGACATCAAGAGCGTCAAGAGCGGCAGCGGCTACAAGCTCACCATGTCCTGGCAGAAGGGCGTCTCCTCCAGTCCGGTGGAGCTCGGCAAGGGCGCGATGAGCCCGAGCGCCGTGATCAAGGTGGGCGGCGCGGACAGCGGCACGGTGGCCGTGAGCGGCCCCGCCAACGCGGCCGCGATCCCTGCCAACACCCCCATCAAGATCAGTGACTTGTCGGGTACGTACACGCCGAAGAAGACCGGCAAGGTCACCTTCACCGCGGGCGTGCTCACGATCAAGGCGCTCGGCACGACGACCACCTGCACCCCCACGAACAACCCCGGGCCGTCGCTGACTCTCGACGTCACGGCGGCGGGCGGCGGTTCGGGGAGCGGCGGATCCAGCAGCTCGGGCGGTTCGACGGGCTCGACCGGCACCGACTCCGGCGGCCGGCTCCCGCAGACCGGTCCCGACGACTCGGCGATCGCCCTCGGCACGTTCGGCGGCACGGTGCTGCTCGCGGGCGCGGCGGGCACGCTGTGGCT
The DNA here is from genome assembly GCF_040634475.1 of Streptomyces sp. NPDC007095. NCBI lineage: Bacteria > Bacillati > Actinomycetota > Actinomycetes > Kitasatosporales > Streptomycetaceae > Streptomyces > Streptomyces sp. NPDC007095. The sequence continues at coordinate 190 of NZ_JBEYFS010000201.1, read as the reverse complement.
GACCCGCAGGCATCAGACGACCCGCCGCTGAGGGCGCCGCGCCCCCGTACGACCAGCAGGAGCCGCCGATGCCGTACGCCCCCGTCCTCCGCTGTGCCTTCGCCGGACGGCCGGGCTCGCCCCCGCGAACGTCACCGCCGTGAGGCCTCGCGCGGCCTTGTGCGTGTCCTTCGCCGCGCCGTCCTCGTCG
>NZ_JBEYFS010000200.1:0-22280 GCF_040634475.1 Streptomyces sp. NPDC007095 | reverse complement strand
GTACGAGGGTCAGGGCCCGGCACGCCGAGAGCACGCACCTGACGCCGCGGAGCCGCCCTCCGGGCGACGACGGGAATTTGACGACAGGACCTAGGGCCTGCGGCTCAGCCGACCGTCCACTTCTGGTTGGCGCCGCCCGAGCAGGTCCAGATCTGCAGCCGGGTGCCGTTGGCCGAGTTGTTGCCCGTCACGTCCAGACACTTGTTCGCCTGCGGGTTCACGATGTCGTTCGCCGAGGAGACGGCCCACTTCTGGTTCGGTCCGCCCGTGCAGTCCCACAACTGGACCGTCGAGCCGTCCGCCGTCCCGTTGCCGGTGACGTCGAGGCACTTGCCGAGCGCGCGGATCGTCCCGTCCGAGCCGACGGTCCACTGCTGGGCGGCGGTGCCGTTGCAGTCGTAGAGCTGTACGGGGGTGCCGTTGGCGGAGTTCGCCGCGGCGACGTCCGCGCACTTCCCGGCGAGGCCTCTGATCGCGACGCCGACGGCCGTGTCGCCCGTGGTCACCGATACCGAGTCCACCAGCAGTTGCTGCGGGAAGGCGGTGGAGCTGTCCGGGTCGCCCGGCCAGTAGCCGCCCACCGCCAGGTTCAGGATCAGGAAGAACGGCTTGTTGAACACCCATGCCTTGCCGCCCAGGTCGGCGGGTGTGCGCCGCTGGTAGACGGTCCCGTCCACCGACCAGGTGATCGAGTCGGGAGCCCAGTCCACGGCGAAGGTGTGGAAGGCGTCGGCGAAGGCCTGGCCGCCGGGCAGGGAGTAGGCCGCGCCTATGCCGCCCGAGCCGGAGTAGCCCGGGCCGTGGATCGTGCCGTGGACCGTGGAGGGCTCGTAGCCGACGTTCTCCATGACGTCGATCTCGCCCGAGTCCGGCCAGTTGACCGGTGTGCCGAGCATCCAGAACGCGGGCCACATGCCCTGCCCGCGCGGGATCTTCATCCGGGCCTCGACGTGCCCGTACTGGGCGTTGAACTTTCCGGCCGTGTTCAGACGGGCCGACGTGTACTGGCAAGTCCCGTACCAGCATTGGTAGTTGGCCGGGTTCTCCCGGCGGGCCGTGATGACCAGATGCCCCTGACCATCCAGGGCCGCGTTTTTGTTGCCCGACGTGTAGTACTGCCGTTCGTGGTTGTTGACGTTGTCGCCGGTCTCGATCTGCCACTTCGAGGAGTCGACGGCCGCTCCGGCGGGCCCGTCGAAGGTGTCGGAGAACGTCTCGGCGGCGGCCCCGACACTCGGGGTGTCCGCCCGTGCCGGGCCGATCGCGGCGGTCGCGACCAACATGGCAGAGAGGGCGGCGAGGAGACATCTGCGGAGCGATCGTGGCGAGACCACGGCTCTCCCTTCCGGCGCACGGGTGCGCCGAGCGAGGTGGGGGGTGAGTGCGTCGCCTCTTGATTTAAGAAGTGAGATAAGGGGGCGTCAATAGTTTGGTACGGACCAAATGGTGAAGACATGAGGTGCGTCATGCCGTATTCGGCGCAACGATGCCCGGTGACGGCGACCTCCTTGAGGCATACCTGCGCGACTGCCTCACCCCAGGCGTCGGCACCAGGGCCGCCCTGCGATTCGGCGCGAGGCAACTGCGCTCGGGCGAAGGCCAGTTGACTCCTCGAACAACCCAAGGCCCGGGTGCTGCTACGAAGAGAAGCGCTCAGACTCCCCGAGGGCGATGCACAAGGGCCCCTGCCCTCCTTGGGGCGTCGGCATCCGTACGTCGGTGCTCCGCCGATGACTTCATCGGCTTCCTCGTAACGCCTGAGCGCCCGGAGGTTGCTCACCAAACGCGCGTACGCATGTTTGGTGCCTGAGTGGCCCTTTCCGGCCGCGCGTGAATGTCCCGGTACAGGGTCAGCGCCATCTGGTGCCGCCCCGGCCCGACCTGTCTGCACGATGCCGCCGGAGTCAGGGCGCGTACTGGCACACCGTGATCGACCCGGCGAGAACGCCGCTCTTGGTGCCGCAGCCGATCTTCCTGTACCTCTCGTTGATCATGTTGTAGTAGTGACCCCATTTCTGGTAGCTGGGCCTGTCGGTGTCATGGTCGGGGTCGGCCTCGTAGGCGGCCTTCTCGCTTGCCCATCGGCCTGTGGCCGAGGCCGCCGGAGAGGACGAAATGTTTTGAGCGGCGTTGCTCATCGGGCCGTGGTGCAGCGTGCCGCCCGCAGTCGATGCCGGGGCGTCGGCCCAGTCCTGGGCTGCCTCGGCGAGCGAGTCGTCCCAGGTCAAAGGCGACTGGCCGGCCTGTTGGCGCACACTGTCGGTCTCGGGGACGATGGCGTGTCGATCGGAGGGGCTGACGTTGGAGACGGTTGCGGCAGCGCCCCTCGCCAGTACCGTGCCACCGGTCAACAGCGCCGCCGCGACGATGGTCGCGGCACGACGGTGCAGCAGAACGGGGTTCTTCATTGCGACTCCCTGACCGCACAGAAAACAGCGAACTCCCTGGCCGCAAAGGAAACAGCGGCGGCGAGAAGGCCTGCTGGAGAGTGCCGGCGTGGAGCACGGCCGCCACGGAAGCGAGCCGCACCGCCGACACATGCCATGGCCGGACAGCCATCGGTGACAAAGTGGTCTCGTCGGCGCCCGCATGGCCGCATTCGGTACGACCAGCCCAGGCCCGGAACGCCTGTGCAGCGGACGGAGACGGCGACCGGAGAAACAGCTGAGTCGCGGGGAGCTGCGGCCGAGTATCCAAGGACGTAACTCGATTACGGACGCGGTGAGTTCGGCGGATGCGGCATTCGGTCCGGCTCCGCGTCGTGGCGAAGGTTGTGCCGAGGCTCGGGCAGGAGGACTGGGAGCCCAGCGGTCACCTCACGGACTCCAGATCGAAATCGGTAGATCGAACTCTGCAGAGGCTCAGCCGTGCCAGATGGCTCGGACCTCTTCGGCGTACTCGGCCGCCTGGCGTAGCCCTGCCTGGGCCGCGCCCGGAATGCGGGACGCGTCCAGGGCGTTGCGGCCGAACGCACGGCGGGCCGCTCGGTCCGGGACCAGCAGGGCGGCCCGGGTGCCGCCCGCCTCCAGGGAGGCAACCTGGTCGAAGGCGCTCGGGGTCGCGCCCGGCACGGTGGGGACCGGGGCCAGGACCACAACCCGTCGGCAGTCGTGTGCCAAGTCGGCGTTGGTCGTGGAGCGTACGCCCCCGTCCATCCAGCGGCCCGCCCCGATCGTGATCGGCGGGAACAGCGGCGGCAGTGCGCACGTGGCCGACATCGCCGTCACCAGGTCGACCCCGCTGCCGGCGCCGAAGCCGGCCGGCTCGCCGGTGAGCGCGTCCACCGCGAACAGCCGCACGGGCCGCTCCGGCCAGTCCTGAACCGGCAGTTGGGGGCGGATCGCGTCGAAGACGTCGGACTCCGTCACGTCGCGCACGTTCAGGGAGAGCCGGCCCAGCCGCTTGACCACGGTCGCCGGATCGCGCGAACCGAGCGCGGCCCACAGGTACTTGACCGTCATGACGAAGGTGAAGTCCACCTCCATCATGGCTCGCTTCCGGGCGACCTGTGCCTCGTACAAGTCGGTGGGCGCCGCCCCTGCGGCCAGTTCCACGGCGAGCAGCGAGCCGGCCGACGTGCCGGCGAGCACGTCGGCACCGCCGAGGTCCAGCCCGGCGTCTGCCAGTCCCGCCAGCATGCCGACCTGCCATGCGTACGCGGTCAGGCCGCCCCCGCCCAACACCAGCGCCGTATCCGCCACGTCCACCCTCCCCACTAACGGGGACTGATCCCCGTTTCCCGCTCCGACGCTAGCACGTAGATGGGGAGTGATCCCCGCTTTCGTCGATCCGCATCCACTCCGCGACTCGCACACCCGTCCGCCGCTCGAGCGGACCCGTGCGGGGTGACCGACCGACGGGGATATGCGGGGAAATAAGCGGTTATGGGTGGATCCTGCTGGCATAGTGCGGCCATGGAGATCCACGACCCCCGGCGGCCGAATCAATTCCGCGGCCTGCGTGGCCTGCGCCGCCTCCGTGGTCTCCCAGGCCTCCGTGCCCACCGTGCCCGCCGTACGACCCTCCTCCTCGCCCTCACCGGCGCCATCGGGATCGGCGGCGCCGTCGTCCTCGTCAGCGCCCTCCCCCACGGCGACCGCCCCTCCCCCGCCCACCCAGGCACCCTCGCCACCACCACCCCCTCCGCCGGATCACCCGGCGCGGCCCCCTCCCCCGGCGCCCCGGGTATCGGCGACCCGCTGCTGCCGCTCGACGGCAACGGGGGGTACACGGTCCGCCGCTACACGCTCGCCTTCGACTGGCGGGCGCCCAGGACGCGCTTCGACGCCAGTACGACCATCAGCGCGAGCGCCACGCAGGCCCTGTCCCGCTTCGACCTCGACTTCGCGGGCAACACGCTGCACTCGGTCACCGTGGACGACGTACCGGCGAGGACCGTGCGCGACGGTGACGAGCTCGTCGTCACCCCCGCGAAGCCGATCCCCCAGGGCGGCGCGTTCACCGTACGGGTCTCCTACACCGCCGACCCGAATCAGCGACGGCACCGCGGCGACGCGATCGGGGACTACGGCTGGGTGCCCACGCCCGACGGCACCGTGCTCTATCCGCAGCCCGACGGGGCCAAGATGATCTTCCCGGCGAATGACCATCCGAGCCTGCGGGCGCCGGTCACCTTCCTCGTCACCACTCCACCGGGCGTCAGCGCGGTGGCCAACGGGCGGCTCGTCGAGCGCGTCCGGCAGCCCGACGGACGGATCCGGTGGACGTACGACTCCGAGCAGCCGGTCGCGGCGCAGCTGGTGCAGGTGGCGATCGGGAAGTTCACGTTCGTCGAGAGCACCGGTCCGCACGGACTGCCCGTCCGGGACGTGGTCCCCGGTGACCTGGTCTCCGACACCGCGGCGTACCGCTCGCTCACGCCCGAACACCTGGCCTGGCTGGAGCAGCGGCTCGGCCCGTACCCCTTTCGCCGCTATGGCGTGCTGGTGGGGGACACGGACCTGCCGGTGGCGCTGGAGACACAGTCGCTGTCCCTCGTGCCGAAGGGCGACCTGCAGGGTGACCGGGTCGACGCCGAGCGCGACCTCGTGCACGAGCTGACCCATCAGTGGACCGGCGACAGCGTGGCCATCCGGCGGTGGTCCGACCTGTGGCTGAGCGAGGGGCACGCCCGCTTCTACGAGCGTCTCTACTCCGAGGCGCACGGCGGCGACAGCGTCGAGTCCGCGATGCGGGCGGCGTACGAGCAGCACGACCAGTGGCGTCACGACGACGGAGCGCCCGCCGAACCCCGCACCGAGGCGGCCCTGTTCAAGCAGGTGCGGTACGACGGCTCTGCGCTCGTGCTCTACGCCCTCCGGGAGAAGGTCGGCGAGAAGACGTTCGACAGGATCGAGCGGTCCTGGGTGACGAAGTACCAGGGCCGGGCAGCCGGTACCCAGGACTTCGTCGCGCTCGCGTCCGAGGTCGCGGGCGAGGACCTGAAGCCGTTCCTGGCGCCGTGGCTGTACGGGGACCGCACCCCGTCCATGCCGGGACACCCCGACTGGCAGGTGGACCCGGTCCAGGACTGAGCCGTCCTCTCCCCCGTACGACGGGGCTCCCGCGCGCCCCGTACGACGGGACTCCCGCGCGCCCAGTACGACGGGACTCCCGCGCGGTACGGCGGGCTCGCGCCGACTCCCCGCCGGGGCGGACGTTCTGCCGCCGACCGGGTGGCCTCTGCCGGGTGGCTGGGCCACACCAGTGACGCTTGGCGCGACGGGGCGTGTCGGGCACGGAAACGTACGGGGGGTGATGCAGAGGGCAACTCCTTTGTCCTGATTGCGACGAGCATGATTGGAGACCCTTGCGATGAGAAAACGTGTCGCCCCCCGTGTCCCCAACTCCCCACGTGAGAACCGCCGTACAGTCCGCATGACCGCCTCCGCGGCGCTCCTGATGCCGCTGTTGGCCGGCCCGGCGGCATGCGCCGGCGGCACGTCGGCCGACCGGCATCTCCAGAACGTCTTCACGGACGCCGCGGACGAGTATCACGTGCCGCGCAGTGTGCTCCTGGGCGTGTCGTACCTGCAGTCGCGATGGGACGCCCGGCCGGGCACCCCGAGTGTCGTCGGCGGTTATGGGCCGATGCATCTGGTGGACGCCCGCCAGGTCAAGGCCAAGGACAAGTCCCCGACACCGGCTGCGTCGGAGTCGCATCGCGGAGGTGCCCAGCCGCCCGTGGCCGCGGCGGGCCCCTCGGCCTCGCCCGGGGCGGGCTCCCCGGGCGGCCGTTCCGCGCAGCCCGCGGACCTGCGCCGGGCCGCCGTCCTGATCGGAGCCCCGGTGGCGCGGCTGCGGACCGATGCCGAGGCCAACGTACGCGGAGGCGCGGCGCTCCTCGCGGAGACACAACGACAACTCGGCAAGCCGCTCAGCACCAACCCGGCGGACTGGTGGGAGGCGGTGGCACGCTTCCCCGGGACGGGCGACACCGCGTCGGCGGCGGAGTACGCGAACAACGTCTTCGCGGTGATCCGCAAGGGCGCGCACCGCACCACCGACTCCGGACAGCAGATCACCCTTCCCGCCAGCCCGAGCGTGCGCCCCCGTACCCCTCACCCCCAGGCCGCACGGCGGCCCAAGGAGGTCGAGTGCCCAGCGGAGCTGACCTGCGACTGGCTCGCCGCGCCGTACGTCGAATACGACGACAACGGCGACTACGGCAACCACGACCTGGCCGACCGGCCCAGGGACCAGAAGATCGAGTACATCGTCATCCACGACACGGAGGCGGATCTGCCGTCCATGCGTCAGACCGTGCAGGATCCGACGGAGGCGTCCTGGCACTACTCGATCCGCTCCAAGGACGGCCATGTCACCCAGCACATCAGGACCAAGGACGTGGCCTGGCACTCCGGGAACCAGTTCGTGAACGCACGCTCGATCGGCATCGAACACGAGGGATTCCTCAGGCGGCCCGACGCCTGGTACACGGAGCAGATGTACCAGGCCTCGGCCAAACTGGTGCGTTACCTGGCGAAGAAGTACGACATCCCGCTCGACCGGCAGCACATCTTCGGGCATGACAACGTGGCGTCGCCCACCACCTCCAGCATCCCCGACATGCATGACGACCCCGGCCCCTTCTGGGACTGGCGGCACTACTTCGACCTCCTCGGCGCACCCCTGCGTGCCACGGCCGGGCCCGACAGCGACCTGGTGACCGTGCTGCCGGACTTCGCCACCCACAAGCCGCTGTTCACGGGGTGCACCAAGAGCGGAGTGAAGTGCGCGCCGCACGGCTCCAGCGCCGTCCGCCTGCACACCGAGCCGGACGAGCGCGCGCCACTGATCCAGGACCCGGGCCGGCGCCCCGACGGCGAGGACTCCACGAAGGACGTCAACGACCTGGGGTCGCGGGTCTCCGCCGGCCAGACCTACGCGGTCGCCGGACGCAGGGGCGACTGGACGGCGATCTGGTATCTGGGCCACAAGGCCTGGTTCAAGAATCCGAAGAACCATCCGACGGCCGTCGGCGCGAGCGGCCGGTTCGTGACGCCGAAGGAGGGCTTGAGCGAGATCCCGGTGTTCGGGCGTGCCCTCCCGGAGGAGGAGGCCTACCCGGAGGGAGTGGAGCAGCAGTCCGAGTCCCCGCTGCCGTACACCCTCCTCGCGGGCCAGCGGTACGTGGCGCAGTCCCGGCCCGTCGGTTCCTATATCGACAGATCGACCTTCAGCGACACACCGAGCCTGGTGGTGACAGGGCGCGAGGAGTACTACGAGATCCAGTTCGGCCACCGGATCGCCTATGTCCGCGCGAGCGACGTGGACCTGGTGCGTGTACCCGGCACGGAGAAGGCGCCGTCGGGACACGCGGCGCCCCCTGCCGGGCGGTAACGGGGTCCCCGTCCGAGCCGGAGGCGCCCACGCGACCGCGTGGGCGCCTCCGGCTCGGGCATGCCAGGGGCTGCCGGCGGCACTCCTCTTCGTGGACGCCTCCGTGCCCTCCCCTCGGCGCGCGTGGCGGCTGGAGGCCAGGCCGGTACGCCGCGCCTCTCCTCGTCCCCACAGCTCCCCACGTCCCCACAGCTCCCCACGTCCCCACAGCCCTCCATGTCCCCACAGCTCTCCCTGTCCCCACAGCTCTCCCTGTCCCCACAGCCATCTGCCTCCCCGCAGTTCCCCACGTCCCCACAGCCCTCCGCCTCCGCGCGGTCCTCCGCGTCCGCGACTCCGCCGACGGCGTCCACCCGCCCTTCCGGATCAGGTACACGTCACTCGTACGCAGTAAGGCGAATCCCCTGCGCAACTCGTCGCCGCGCCGTCGGACGAGGTGGTGGACGAGGAGTGAAAACGGGTGGCGAGCGCTCTGCGCCGCGGGCGTCGGGCGTCAGCAGCGAGAACGCCCTGACGCCGTCGAAGGAAAGTGCCATACCGACACGATCCGGTTCGAGTGGCAGCCCCACGGGTGGGCGGATAAGACTGAGGCAACGGTCTTGTGACCGGACCTGTTTTGTGACCGGACAACAGATTCCGACCTCATGGCTTCCGGATTACTCGCTCCGGCCATCAAAAAGCGCGAGTGCAGGGCGTCGACCGTATTACCAGGCGGCGTTCGAAAGTTCCTCAAGGAGCTCGTATGGAGGAGAAGTCCGTCGAAGTCCTGACGCCTGGTCCGGGTGAATCCGCACTCGACAAGCGTGGGTACACCGGACCGAAGAGCGACATCGAGAGAGACCTCGCCGAGGTGTTGGCCGGCGTCATCCACGTCGAACGAGTATCGGTGGAGAGTCACTTCTTCGACGACCTCGGCGCCAACTCACTGGTGATGGCACAATTCTGCGCACGGGTCAGGAAGCGTCCGGATCTCCCCTCGGCGTCGATGAAGGACATCTACCGGCACCCGACGATCCGAAGCCTGGCGACGGGGCTCGGGGACGCCGAACCGCTTCCCTCCGAGCCGTCGGTTCCGGTGCCGGCCTCGGTGGTGACCCGGGCCGGGACGGCGCGGTACGTCCTCTGCGGAACGCTTCAGTTCTTGTTCTTCCTTGGATATTCATTCCTCGCCGGAATTGTCGCCGACCGGGGCTATGGATGGGTGTCCGCCGGCTCGAACGCGATCGGAATCTACCTACGATCGCTCGTTTTCGGCTCCATCGGATTCGTCGCCCTGTGCACCTTCCCGATCGTGGCCAAATGGATTCTCGTCGGCCGGTGGAAACCGCGTGAGTTCCCGATCTGGGGACTGACATATCTGCGCTTCTGGACCGTCAAGGCGCTGATCCACGCCAACCCGATGATTTTCTTCATCGGAAATCCCCTGTACGTGCTGTATCTGCGCGCCCTGGGCGCCCGGATCGGCAAGGGGGTCACGATCCTCTCCCGCCAGACTCCGGCCTGCCCCGACCTGCTCACGATCGGCGCCGGAACGGTGATCCGCAAGGACTCGTTCTTCCACTGCTACCGGGCGCACGCCGGCCGTATCCAGACCGGCCGGGTCACCCTGGGCCGGGACGTGTTCATCGGCGAGAAGACCGTGCTCGACATCGACACGTCGATGGGCGACGGGGCGCAGCTCGGCCACACGTCCACGCTGTACAGCGGCCAGGCGGTTCCGGACGGCCAACAGTGGCACGGATCCCCGGCACAGCCCACCGAGCACGACTACGTGCGGGTCGAACCGACCGCGTGCGGCACACTGCGCCGGGCCGGCTTCGGTTTCGTCACCCTGCTTCAGGTGTTCTTCCTCTACGTGCCGCTGATGGTCGGGGGCGCGTACTTGCTGTCGGACCTGATTCCGGCGCTGCACGACCGGCTGGGCCCGGGTTCGGTGGGGTTCGCCTCACCGAGTCTCTACGGCGACGCGCTGGCCCTGTCCTTCGTGCTGTTCTTCGGCTTCGTCGTCTTCGGCTTGGTCGTGCTGTTCACCGTTCCGCGCCTGCTGAACCTGGCCATCAAGCCGGACAAGGTCTACCCGCTGTACGGCTTTCACTACTCGACGTTCCGTGCGATCGGGCGCATGACCAACATCAAGTTCTTCAAATGGCTGCTCGGTGACAGCTCCTACATCGTCTACTATCTGCGCGGCCTCGGATACGACTTGTCCCGGATCGAACAGACCGGGTCGAATTTCGGCACGGAAGTGCAGCACGAGACCCCGTATCTGTGCTCCGTCGGCAGCGGCACGATGGTCGCCGACGGGCTCTCCATCGTCAACGCGGACTACTCGAGCTCCTCTTTCCGGGTGTCCAGGGCCTCGATCGGACCACGCAACTTCATCGGCAACAACATCGCCTATCCCTCGGGGGCCAGGACGGGCGAGAACTGTCTCCTCGCGACGAAGGTGATGATTCCGCTCGACGGCGAGGTACGCGAGGGGGTGGGCCTGCTGGGCTCGCCGTGCTTCGAGATTCCCCGGTCGGTCGAGCGCGACTCCCGGTTCGACCATCTCCGCGACGGCGAAGAGTTCCGTCGCAGTCTCGCCGCGAAGAACCGTTACAACATGCGCTCGATGGTCCTCTTCCTGATCGTGCGGTGGATCTACTTCTTCGTCCTCACGGTGGTCGCTCTCGCCGACGTCGATCTGTACGACTCCTACGGGCAGGTACTGATCGCCGTGTTCCTGGTGTTCAGCCTTGCTTTCACGCCTGTCTACTTCGTGCTGGTGGAGCGCTGCATCATGGCATTCCGCGGGCTGCAACCGCAGTTGTGTTCCATCTACGAACCGTACTTCTGGTGGCACGAGCGCCTCTGGAAGGTGCCCGAGAATTACCTCAACATCTTCAACGGAACCCCTTTCAAGAGCCTGATCTGGCGAATGCTGGGCGTTCGGATCGGCAGCAGGGTCTTCGACGACGGCTGCCACCTGACTGAGCGGATGCTCACCACCATCGGGAGCGACTGCACGCTCAATGCGGGAAGCAAGATCCAGTGCCACTCGCAGGAGGACGGCACTTTCAAGTCCGACCGCAGCACGATCGGCGCCGGCTCCACGCTCGGTGTCGGCGCCCACGTCCACTACGGCGTGACGATGGGCGACGGCGCGGAACTCGCCTCCGATTCCTTCCTCATGAAGGGCGAGGAAGTCCCGGAGCGCGCCCGGTGGGGCGGAAATCCCGCGGCGGAGATGCGCGACACCCCCTATCAGCCTGCCGCAACTGGCGTACGAGGCACAGCGTGACCGCGCCGGCCGGCAGGTCCAGTGAGTGAACGGGAAGATGCGATGAGAGTGCAAGTGGAAGCCGATCGGGAGTTCTGGCGCGGTCAGCTCGTGGCCGGTGGGTTCACCGCGCTGCCGCGGTGGACGCCCCATCCGGTGGCGGGCGTCGCCGACCACGAGACGACGGTCCCGGAGGACGTCGCGGGACCGTTGCGCGGGCTGGCGCAGGACCTGGAGGTACCGCTCGACTCGGTGCTGCTGGCCGCGCACGCCAAGGTGCTCGCCGCGCTGTCCGGTGAGCGCGAGGTCGTGTCCGGATACGTCCCCGCCGGCGGCGGCCGGCCGTTGCCCTGCCGGCTGACGGCCGAACCCTCGACGTGGCGGACGCTGCTGCTGAACGCCCATCGGGCCGCGTCGGAGCTGCTGTCGCACAAGGAATTCCCGGTCGACGATCTCAGGCGCGAACTGGGCCTGACCGAACCGCCCTTCGAGGCCGTGTTCGATCCGGGCGGTGTGGGCGGTGACCTGGCCGAGGACACCGTGTTGTGGGTCGGGTTCTCGTGGCGGGACGGCCGGCTCGTGCTGCGGCTGCGGTACCGGACCGACGTACTCGACGCGGACTGCGCTGCCCGGATCGCCGGTTACCACCTCACCGCGCTCGCCCGGATCGCCGTCGGTCCGGATGCCGAGCACGGACGGCAGATCCTGCTCTCCGCCGAGGAACTCCACTTCCAGCTCGAAGGGCTCGCCGGACCCCACCGGGACCTGCCGGACCGCCGGATGCACGAGTTGTTCGAACAGGGGGTGCGGGAACACCCGGACGCCGTCGCGGCCGTACACGGTGAACGGCGATGGACCTACCGCGAGCTCAACGCCCGGGCCAACCGGCTGGCACGCGCGCTGCTGGCGCGGGGGCTGCGCCGGGAGGGCGTGGTCGCGGTGGTGACCGAACGCAACCTGGACTGGCCGGCCGCCGTGCTGGCGGTCTTCAAGGCCGGGGGCGTGTACCTGCCCATCGAGCCGCATTTCCCGGCCGGCCGCATCGCCACCACGCTCACTCGCGCCGAGTGCGCCTTCGTGCTGACCGAACACGGCAGCACCACCACCCTCGACCAGGCCCTGGAGTCCCTGCCCGGGATCGGGAAGGTCTTCATCGACGCGGCCTACGCGGAGGACCACGCCGACGACGATCCGGGCGTGCCCGTCGCACCGGACCAACTCGCCTACATCTACTTCACCTCCGGCTCCACGGGTGAGCCGAAGGGCGCGATGTGCGAGCACGCGGGGATGCTCAACCACCTCTACGCCAAGATCGACGACCTGGGGCTCGGCGAGGGACAGGTGGTCGCGCAGACCGCGCCCCAGTGCTTCGACATCTCGCTGTGGCAACTGGTGTCCGGACTCCTGGTCGGCGGGCGGACCCTGCTGGTGGAGCAGGAGGTGATCCTGGACGTCCAGCGGTTCGTCGACAAGATCGTCGAAGGCCGGGTCGCCGTCCTCCAGGTCGTGCCCTCGTACCTGGACGTCGTCGTGTCCTGTCTGCGGCAGCACCCCCGCGAGCTGCCGGACCTGCGATGCGTGTCGGTCACCGGCGAGGCGTTGAAGAAGGAGCTCACGGAGCGCTGGTTCGCCGTCCAGCCCGGGATCAAGCTGGTCAACGCCTACGGGCTGACCGAGACCTCGGACGACACCAACCACGAGGTCATGGACCGGGCGCCGGACCGCATCCTGCTCGGCCGCGCGGTCAACAACGTGCGCGTCTACGTCGTCGACGAGCACCTCACCCCGGTGCCGCTCGGCGCCCCCGGCCTGATCGTGTTCTCCGGCGTCTGTGTCGGCCGCGGCTACATCAACGACCCCGAGCGCACCCGGCAGGCCTATCTGACCGATCCGCACCGTGAGGGCGCCCGGCTCTACCGGGGCGGCGACTACGGCCGCTGGCAGCCCGGGGGCAAGCTGGAGTTCCTGGGCCGCCGGGACACCCAGGTCAAGATCCGTGGCTTCCGGATCGAGATCGGCGAGATCGAGAACACCCTGTTGCGGGTGCCGGGGGTGCGTGACGGCGCGGTGGTCGTCGCCGAGCGGGCCGACCAGAGCAAGCACCTGGTGGCGTTCTACTCGGGCCCGCGGGCCCTCGACGGCGACGTCCTGCCGGCCCGGCTCGGCGAGTCGCTGCCCGAGTACATGGTCCCCTCGGCCTTCCACTGGCGCGAAAGCCTGCCGCTGACCGCCAACAGCAAGATCGACAGGAAGGCCCTGCAGACGCTCGCCGGAGAACTCGGCGTCGTCCAGGACGGCTACCACGCGCCGAACACACCGACGGAACACCGGCTGGCGGCCGCGTGGGCGAAGGTGCTCGGCATCCCGCAGCACCAGATCGGACGGCGGGACCACTTCTTCGACCGGGGCGGCACCTCGCTGTCGGCGGTGAAACTGGCGATCACCCTGGACCGTGCGGTGTCCCTCAAGGACGTCACCCGTCACCCGGTCCTCGCCGACCTGGCCGGGCTGGTCGACGGCAGGTCCGAGCGGCGCCCCGGGCTGCTGCACCCGCTGTCGGAATCGGACGATGCGCAGGCCGGTGCCCTGGTGTGCTTCCCGTACGCCGGCGGCAACGCGGTGAACTTCCAGCCGCTGGCCAGGGCACTGCCGGCCGGCGGGCCCGCCGTCTACGCCGTCGAGCTGCCCGGTCACGACATGGCAGCCGCCAGGGAACCGTTCGCACCGATGACAGAGGTGGTCGAACAAGTCGCCGACGAGATCGTCCGACGAGGCCTGACCAGGGTCCTGCTGTGGGGCCACTCCTCGGGCGCCGCGCCGGCCGTGGAGACGGCCAGAAGGCTCCAGGAGCGCGGGGTGGACGTCCAGCGGGTGTTCCTCGGCGCGCAACTGCTCGGCGACGCCGCCCGGCGGCGCGCCGCGATCGACGAGCTGACGGAACTGAGCGACGCCGAGATCGCCGCGAAGCTGAGCGCGGCCGGCGGGTACACCGAACTCGGCGAGCTGGACGCGCGGCACGCCGAGCACGTGGGCGCCGCCTACCGGCACGACTGTGTGTCCGCCCACCGCTGTTTCGCCGACCTCCTGGACAACCCGCCGACGCCGAAGCTGTCCGCTCCGGTCACCGTGGTCGTCGCCGCCGACGACCCGAGCACGGCGGACCACCCGCACCGCTACCGCGACTGGCAGCTCCTGGCCGAACAGGTCGACCTGCACGAGCTCGCCGACGGCGGCCACTACTTCCCGCGCACCCGTCCGGCCGAAGCGGCGCAGGCCGTTCTGCGCGCCGCCGAACTGTTCGCTCCTTCCTGAGTGACAACTGACTCGTGACAACCGACGAGTGACTGACCGACGAGTGACTGACCGAGTGACAACCGACTGAGTGGCTACGGAAAGGAAATCGAGATGTCGTCCACTTCCACGGCGTCGATGGTCGACGTGGAACTGCAGTCCGGCAGACCTCCGCTCCTGCGAGCCGAGGCCACCGGTGGCGCGGCAAGCTGGGCAGCCGGGCACCGGGACGCACTGCGCGCCGTCGTCGCCGAGCACGGCTGCGTCCTGGTCCGCGGCCTCGGGCTGCGCGACGCGGCCGAGACCGGTGCCGTCTTCTCGAAGCTCGCCACCGGTCTGATGACCGAGAAGGAGGTCTTCGCCCCCCGGCAGCCCTACTCCGACGGCGTGTACTCCTCGACGAAGTGGCCGCCGAACCAGCCGATGTGCATGCACCACGAACTGAGCTACACGCTCGAGTTCCCCGGCCTGATGATGTTCGCCTGTCTGAGCGCGCCCACCGACGGAGGGGCGACCGCGGTCGCCGACTCGCCGACCGTGCTCGACGCGCTGCCCGCCGAGTTGACCGAACGCTTCGAGCGCGAGGGCTGGCTGCTCACCCGCAGCTACAACGACGAGATCGGTGCGTCCGTGGCCGAGGCGTTCGGCACCGAGGACCGCGGTGCCGTCGAGAGCTACTGCCGCGCCAACGCGATCGCGTTCGAGTGGCAGCCGGACGGTGGGCTGCGCACCCGACAGCGCCGCAGCGCCGTGGTGCGTCACCCGGTCACCGGCCGCCGCTGCTGGTTCAACCAGATCGCGTTCCTCAACGAGTGGACGATGGCCCCCGAGGTGCGTGAGTACCTGATGGACGTCTACGGGGCCGACGGGCTGCCGTTCAACACCCGCTTCGGCAACGGCGACCCGATCGGCGAGGACGTCGTGGAACTGCTCAACAGCGTCTACGAGGCCCACACCGCACGCGAGCCGTGGCAGACGGGCGACCTGATGCTCGTCGACAACATCCGCACCGCGCACAGCAGGGAGCCCTTCGAGGGACCACGCGAAGTGCTCGTCGCTCTGGCCGACCCGGTGCGTCTGACCGACTGCTCTCCGACCGTCGAGGTGACCGCTTCATGACCACCGTCCGTTCCACCGCATCGGAGCCCGCGCCGGCCGCGCCGATCACCGTGCCGCCGTTCGCGGTGATCCCCGGCGCCCAGGTCCAGCGCGCGCTGCGCGGACGCGAGAAGCAGATCGTGGAGTTGGTCGAGGCCACCTACCGGGTGCACGGCGCCGGTGACTCGGTGAACCCGCCGTCGTACTTCCTGCGCTTCCCCGACCGCACGTCCTCCCGGATCATCGCTCTGCCCGCCTCGATCGGCGGGGAGGTGCGGGTGGACGGCCTGAAGTGGATCTCCAGCTTCCCGGAGAACGTGAAGGCCGGTGTCCCGAGGGCCTCGGCCGTACTGATCCTCAACGACCATGACACCGGCTACCCGTTCGCCTGTCTGGAGAGCTCGATCATCAGCGCCACCAGGACGGCCGCGTCGGCCGCTGCGGCCGCCGACCGGCTCAGCCGTGAACGGCCGCGACCGGCGCGGGTCGGCTTCTTCGGGGTCGGCCTGATCGCCCGGTACATCCACACGTTCCTGGTCGGCACCGGCTGGTCGTTCGACGAGATCGGTGTGCACGACCTGTCCACCGACAGCGCGGCGGGTTTCCGGTGCTACCTGGAACAGTCGGGCGCCACCGGCCGGGTCACCGTGCACGACAACGCCGAGCAGTTGATCCGCAACAGCGACCTGGTGGTCTTCGCCACGGTCGCCGGGCAGCCACACGTCAGCGATTTGTCGTGGTTCGATCACAATCCGGTGGTGCTGCATGTGTCGCTGCGCGACCTCGCGCCGGAGATCCTGCTCGCCTCGACCAACATCGTCGACGACATCGAGCACTGCCTGAAGGCCGACACCTCGCCGCATCTGGCCGAGCAGCTGACGGGCAACCGGGACTTCGTGCACGGCACGTTGGACGACGTGATGGCCGGACGGGTGACCGTACCGGCGGACCGGCCGGTGGTGTTCTCGCCCTTCGGCCTCGGGGTGCTCGACCTCGCGGTCGGCAAGTACGTCTACGACGAAGTGACCCGCTGCGGAGAACTGCACGTCGTCGACGACTTCTTCCACGAACTGAGCCGGTACGGATGAGCCGGCCACGAACCCGGGCCGCAGAAGACAGCGACCCCTGACGCAGGGCCCTGTCCGACTCGGATGGACACGGGCTCCCGCCCACAGAACCGAGAAGCCCGCCCACGGTCGGACGGACATTCCGAAAATGCTCTGCTTCAGATTGAGGAGACCGTCGTGCCCGTCATTTCCGTTCCCCACGCCTACAACGAAGAGGATCTCTATGTCGACCTCCGGTCGATCATCGGGCACTCGCTCTTCCTGAAGTGCGAGGGCTTCAACTTCGCCGGCTCGATCAAGTTGAAGGCCGCCCTCGAGATGGTGGAGGCCGCCGAGCGGGACGGAGCTCTGAAGCCGGATTCGATCCTGGTCGAGTCCTCGTCCGGGAACCTCGGCGTGGCGCTGAGCATGATCGCGGCGAGCAAGGGTTACCGGTTCCTGTGCGTGACGGACTCCCGCGGCAACCTGTCGACCAGGATGATGATGGAAGCCCTGGGCAGCCAGGTGCACATGATCGCCGGTCAGCAGGAAAGCAACGGCGGCTATCTCGGCGCGCGGATCGAGTACGTGCGTGCGCTGTGCGCCTCCGACCCCCGGTACGTGTGGCTCAGCCAGTACACCAATCCGAGCAACTGGAAGGCGCACTACCGCAGGACGGCGCCGGAGATCGCCCGTCAGTTCCCGCAGCTGGACGTGCTGTTCGTCGGGGCCGGCACCACCGGCACCCTGATGGGCTGCGCGCGCTTCTTCCGGGAGTGGCACCGGCCGGTGCGGGTCGTCGCGGTGGACAGCGTGGGCTCGGTGTCCTTCGGTGGGCCGCCCGGCCGACGGATGATTCCCGGCCTCGGGATGAGCATGCGCCCGCCGTTGCTCGACGAGTCCTACGTGGACGAAGTGATACGGGTCGAGGAGAGAGACACCGTCCGTACCTGCCACCGGCTGGCCAGACGCGGATTCGTGTTCGGCGGTTCCACCGGCACGGTGGTCAGCGGCGCGACGGACTGGTTGAACCGGCACGACGCACGCGAACTCACCGCGGTGGCCATCGGTCCGGACCTCGGCGAGCGCTACCTCGACACCATCTACCAGGCCAGCTGGCTGCGGGATCTCTACGGCGACAACGTGCTCAACTCCGACGAGATCGCCGCCGATTCCTGGGCGCCCTCCCCCACGCCACCGACACGGTGGGCCCGGCCGGTCGACCTCGAGAACAGCGAGCACGGCAAAAACCAACACCCTCAGCTCCAGGACCGTAAGACCTAGGCCCGCCTTCCGGATCGGGTCGCCTCGCGGTGCGGCGTCCGATCGGTACCGGTGGGCGGCACCGGGCTTCGCGGCCCGGGCCGCCCACACCGGGGCGGCACTTCGACGAACTCGGCGACCACGGGATCCGGTTGTCCGGCCAAGGGCGGTATTGGAGGTACGGGAGCGAAATACTGATCAGTGTTTTCGGTGACGTTGCCCACTATGCGGTGGGGACATCTAGGCAATTCCTACTTTGTCGCCGAAAGTTGGGGACGGAAATCCCCACAGAAAGCAATCGCTCCCCATGCACCGTTCGTCCGACGTTCCCGTACAGCCCCACGCCGTCACCGTCGCCGAAGTGATCCCCGGTGATCTGGTCGCCCTCTCCGAACAGGATGTGGCGAAGAACACCTGGTACGTGGTGATGCACACCCTGCCCGAGACACCCCACACCATTCGCCTGACATTGCGGCCGCCGCTCGGCGGAATTGATCACGACGAGGTATTCGAACGCGGCCACCAAGTGACCACGGCCTGCCGCCGAATGGATGTCGGGGCAATTCCCGAGATCACCTCCACCGACCTCGGTCCTGTGGAATTCCGGGACGGCGACCGCATCACCTCACTGCGCGCCGTGGACCCCCGGGCCGTCGAGGAGTCGTACACCCGCAGGTGGGGTCACTGGCACCGGGACCTGGACCGCCGGGCCGAGGCTCCCGTCCCCGACGCGGAACTGCGGGACTTGGCCGAACAGGCCTCACAAAAAGGATATGTCGTACGACATCACCCGCGCCCGCGTCGGGCCGCCGAGGCGTACACACCCCGCCGGGTCGTCGTCACCGGGCTCGGTGCCGTGACGCCGCTCGGTGTCGGGGTCGAGGAGCTGTGGCGGGGCCTGGTCGAGGGCCGGTGCGGGATAAGCGAGTTGGAGGGCGAGGAGTTCGCCGAACTGCCCGTGCGGATCGCGGGCAGCGTGCCCGTGGACCCCGTCGGGCTGCTGCCCCGGCCGCAGGCGCGGCGGATGAACCGGTCCGCCCAGTTCGCCGTGCTCGCCGCCCGGGAGGCCTGGCAGGACGCCGGGTTGGACCCGGCCGGCACTACGGAGAGCGGGCTGGCGCCCGAGCGGGTCGGCGTCTCGGTCGGGGCCATCCTCGGTGACGCCTCCGTGCTCGTCGGCGGCGACCGCAAGCTGCGGGACAAGGGCCCGCGCGCGGTCTCCCCGCTCACCACGCCGATGACCGTGCCCTCGCAGGCCGCGTCCCAGGTGTCGCTGGTGCTGCACATCACCGGCGAGGCCCGCACCGTGACCAGCGCGTGCGCCTCCGGCACCGAGGCCATCGGACAGGCCATCGACCGCATCCGGTACGGCCGCGTGGACGTCGCCCTCGCCGGGGGTGCCGAAGCCGTCGTCACCCCCGCGATCATGGCCTCGTTCGCCGCCATGCGCGCGCTCTCCACACACGAACTCGGATCCACCAGCCCCTCCCGGCCGTTCGCCAGCGACCGCGACGGCTTCGTGAACGGCGAGGGCGCGGGCTTCCTGCTCCTGGAGGCCGAGGAGCACGCCCGGGCACGCGGCGCGCGCATCTACTGCGAGGCCGCGGGCTGGGGGCTGTCCGCCGACGCCCACCACATGGCCGCGCCCGACCCGTCCGGCAGCGGCGTGGCGCTGGCCCTGCGCCGGGCCGTCCACGACGCCGGTGCCCATGTCGTGGACGTCGTCCACGTCAACGCCCATGCCACCGCCACCGTCGACGGCGACCTCGCCGAGGCGAGCGCGCTGCGCACCGTGCTCGGCGGGAGCGTGCCCGTGACCGCGCTGAAGGGCCACCTCGGCCATCTCCAGGGAGCCGCCGGCGGTGTGGAGGCCGTCGCCACGGTGCTCACCCTCCACCACGGCCTCATCCCGCCCACCATCGGCTGCGACGACCAGGACGACGCGATCGACCTGGACGTGGTGACCAAGAACCCCCGCCGGCTGCCCGCGCTCGGCGACCTCGCCCTGAGCAACTCGTTCGGGTTCGGCGGGCACAATGCGGTGCTCGCCCTGCGGCGTACGGGGTGAGCCGTACAGGGTGACTTGTACCAGGTGACGGGGCTCCGGGCCCCGTGGGTCGCCCCGGGGGGCCGTCAGGCCGAGGCGCGCCCCCGCGGGGTGGCCTTCTTCGCGGCCGTCTTCTTCCCCGTCGCCTTCTTGGCGGTCGTCTTCCTGGCCGCCGTCTTCTTCGCGGTCGACCTGGTGGCCGCCGTCTTGCCGGCCGCCTGGCCCGTCGACTTCGCCGTGGACTTCGCGGCCGTCTTCTTCGGCGCCGTCTTCTTCGCGGTCGACGTGGACTTCTTCCCGCCGACCTCCTTGGGCGCCGTACGGGCCGGCCTGCGGGAGGGCAGCGGGGTGACCTCGGCGGATCCGCCGGCCCGCGCCCCGGTCTCCTCGCCCGTCTCCTCACCCCGGGACACCTTGGCCGCGCGCACGCTCTTCTCCAGGGCGGCCATCAGGTCGAGCACCTTGCCGCCGGCCCGCTCCCCGGCGGGGGGCACGGCCGGGAGTTCACCGGAGGCCTTGGCGGCGATGAGTTCCTCGACGGCCTCACGGTAGTCGTCGTGCAGTTCGGTGAGCTCGACCTCACCGAGGGTGTCCATGAGGGCGTCGGCCAGGTCGAGTTCCTTGTCCCGTACGGTCACGCTCGCGTCCGGGGCGACCTCCTGCGTGGACCGGATCTCGTCCGGCCACAGCAGCCCGTGCATGGCGATCACGTCGTCCACCACACGCAGCATGCCGAGCCGCTCCCGCCCGCGCAGCGCGAACTTCGCGACGGCGACCTTCTGGCTGCGCTTGAGCGCCTCGCGCAGCAGGACGTACGGCTTGGTGGCGGGGACGCCGTTCGCGGCCAGGTAGTACGCCGTGTCCATCTGGAGCGGATCGATCCGCTCGGCCGGCACGAAGGCCACGATCTCGATCGTCCTCGCGGTGGGGATCGGCAGCGCGGCCAGCTCCTCGTCCGTGATCGGGATCAGCGTGCCGTCCGCGTCCTCGTACGCCTTGCCGATCTCACCGGTGGTGACCTCGCGGTCCTCCAGTTCGCAGAACTTGCGGTACCGGATGCGGCCGCCGTCGTCCAGGTGGACCTGGCGGAAGGAGATCGAGTGGCTCTCCGTCGCGTTCACGACCTTGATCGGGATGCTGACCAGGCCGAAGGAGATGGCGCCGTTCCAGATGGATCGCACGTGCGGCACCTTCCTGGTGGTTCCTGCTGACGCGGGCGCGCGGGATGCGGTTGAAAGCCAGGCTAGACGGGTGTGCGCGACCTCACATCCGCACGGGAGCGGCAGGGCGATCTGGGCGCCTTGATGGCTGTTTCATGCGACTCTCGTCGTATGACGCCGATCACGGAAGTGGAGGGGCGGCGGCTCGCGCTCACCAATCTGGACAAGGTGCTGTACCCCGCGACGGGTTTCACCAAGGGTGAGGTCCTGCACTACTACGCGACGGTCGCGGAACCCCTGCTGGCGCACCTCCACGACCGGCCGGTCTCCTTCCTCCGCTACCCCGACGGGCCGGACGGACAGGTCTTCTTCACCAAGAACGTGCCGCCCGGCACCCCCGACTGGGTCCGGACCGCCGAGGTCCCCCGGACGGAGGGTCCCGCCCGGATGGTCCTGGTCCAGGACCTCCCCTCGCTGATGTGGGCGGCGAACCTCGTCACCGAGTTCCACACGCCGCAGTGGCAGGTGGACACGCCCGGTCTGGCCGACCGGCTCGTGTTCGACCTCGACCCGGGGGCGCCGGCGACGGTCGTCGAGTGCTGCGAGGTCGCGTTGTGGCTGCGGGAGCGGCTGGCTGCGGACGGAATCGAGGCGTACGCGAAGACGTCCGGGTCGAAGGGGCTGCATCTGCTGGCGACGGTGGCGCGGATGCCGTCGTCGGATGTCAGCGCGTATGCGAAGGAGCTCGCCGTGGAGGCGGAGCGGGCGTTGCCGGCGCTCGTCACGCACCGGATGACCAAGAGTCTGCGGCCCGGGAAGGTGTTCGTCGACCACAGTCAGAACGCCGCGCGGAAGACCACGGCCACGCCGTACACGTTGCGTGCGCGGTCCGCGCCCACCGTGTCCGCCCCGGTCACCTGGGACGAGGTCGCGTCCTGCGGCGACCCGTCCCGGCTCGTGTTCCACGCCGACGACATCGCTCCGCGCCTGCGCCGGCACGGCGACCTGCTCTCCCCCCTCCTCGCCCCGTCCCCCTGACCGACCGGTCCCTCGCCCCGCCGCCCCTGCCCGTCCCATCCCCAGGGGCTCCGCCCCTTCCACCCCGCCAGGGGAACTGCGCGACCAGCCCCCATCCACCCGCAGCCGAAGGCATACCGGCAGACAGGGATCCGGGGTCTAGGTCCTGTCGTCAAATTCCCGTCGTCGCCCGGAGGGCGGCTCCGCGGCGTCAGGTGCGTGCTCTCGGCGTGCCGGGCCCTGACCCTCGTACT
>NZ_JBEYFS010000199.1:0-22297 GCF_040634475.1 Streptomyces sp. NPDC007095 | reverse complement strand
GCCCTCGTACTGGACGTACTCGGGTCTGTGCCTGGTGCGGTGAGAGTGCGTGCATGGCGTCGCGGGGCAGACGGGAATTTGACGACAGGGCCTAGGCGCGCGCCAGCGGATTCGGCAGCGGGAGGTAGCGGGCGTCCGCGCCGTCCGCGCCCGTCCAGCGGAGCAGCAGATTCGTCTTGCCGGGGAGCGTGGGGGCGGCGAGCAGCTCCGCGACCTCGTGCGCGATCCCGGGCAGGCCGTGCCGGGCCAGCTCGGTCCGTACGGCGGGCCACGGGTCCCAGCCCGGGTGGTCCTCCGCGAGCAGGGCGGCGAGTTCCGACACGTTGTTGACGATCAGGCAGTAGACCAGCCGCTCCCATCCGGCGGGCCGGTCCACGTCCGTGAGCAGCTTCACGCCCTCCGCGTCCCGGAACAGCGCCTGCACGGGGATGCCGTCGGCGTCCACCGCCACCACCGTGTTCTGCAGGTGCGCCTCGATGACGACGCCGTGCAGCGCGAAGGCCGCAAGCGCCGGCGGTACGACCCGTCGCAGGTACGCCGTCCACCAGGCGGACGGGTCGGTGAGACCGTCGAGGGGGCTGCCTTCGAAGCCCTCGACAAGGGCGGCGGCGAGGAGTGGGGTCGCGCCGGGGACGACGTGCTCGCGCAGCCCGTCGCGGACGAGGACCGCGAGCTCTTCGAAGGCGAAGTCGGCGGTGCGGTAGCCGCGGTCGCTCAGCCAGGCGGCGCCCGCGCGGGTGGTCGCGAACGCGGCGGCTGTCGCCTCGTCGGTACGGCGCAGTTTCAGCAGGTCGTGGCGCCACAACCGGCGGATGTCGTTGGTGATGCGCACATCGAGGCTGAACTTGACGAAGACGTCGTCCTCGGGGGCGTAGAGCGTGCGGATGGCGGCCGTCGGCCACAGCGGGCGCGCGGCGCGGCCCAGGCGGATCAGCCGGCCGTCCGCGAAGGCCTCCCGGATCTCGGGGCGGGCGCCGACCAGGTCGAGCTGCCAGGGGTGGGCCGGAAGCAGCCGGTAGCCCTCCGGGGACGGCCCGAAGTCGTCCAGCGCCGAGGTGTCGCCCTCCTCGACGACCGCGTCCTCCCGCACACCGAGCAGCTCCAGCGGGAAGCGGGCGTACGCCTCGGGCGCGTAGGGCAGCCAGCCGGCGACGGGGCCGCCGCCGCGGGCCTTGGGCGCGGGGTGGTACGGGTGCCCGGTGATCAGGGACTGCTCGGAGCGGATGTACGGGTCCGCGGGCGGCGTCGCGTGCAGGCGGGCGGCGAGCACCGCGGCCACCGCGTCCCGGCTGTCGATCATCTCGGCGGGCAGCTCGTGGTTGGACAGACCGGTGGTTCCGCGCAGTTCCTCGGCGGTGAGTTTGACCAGCTCGGCGTGGGTGAGCCGGTGCCAGGCCCCGTCGGCGTACACCTCGGGCGCCACGGGCCTGCGCGTCCTGCGCACCCGCAGCAGCCGCCCACTGGAGCGAAGCCGGAACACACCGGAGCCCCCGGCGACCCGGCCGGGGTCCGCGGCGGGCTCCCCCACCTCCCGCAGCAGACAATTGAGCAGCGGCGCGGCGGCGTACGCGTCGGCGGCCTCTTCTATGTCGTCCCTGAGGTACCTGGGGGGCATGGAGTCCACGCGATCCATTCGTTCCATACGGTGCACTGGTGATCAGTATGTCTGTCGGCGCGGGCGACCGCGACGCACAGTCCCCGTACCCAAGGAGCCCGACCGTGCACCGTCCCCCCGCGCCCGACGCCGAGGCAGCGCTCGCCGACGAGCTGAGCGCCGTACGCCCCGCCCTCTCGGCGCCGTACGCGGCCGGGCTCCCCGGCGCCAGGGCGGCCGTGCTGAGCCGTCTGTGGCGTGCGCTGGCCTATGAGCCCATGCCGTGGATCGCGCGCCGCGAGCCGGGGGCCGGCGGGCTCACGCTCCACCTCACCGACGGCCGGAGGCTGTACGGCCCGCGCCCGGATCCGTACGCGACCGCCGCGTACGTCACCGAGGTCCGGCTGGACGACACGGCGTACGACCGTCCGGCGCGGCTCATGACGGGCCTCGCCGTCCCCCACGCCGCCGCCTTCGCGGCCGAACTCGACCACAGTGTTGCCTCGTTGGCCCTCTCGCGCGCCGACCAGGCCGCCGCCGTCCGGGAGCCCGCGACCGGCTGGGAGTGGGAGCAGCGGGTGGTCGACGGACACCCGTACCACCCCAACTGCCGTTCGCGTCCCGGCTTCTCCGTAGCCGAGCAGCTCGCGTACGGGCCGGAGCACCGGCCGGTGGTGGAACTGGGCCTGGTGGCCGTCGACGACTGTCTGGTCCGGGGCGAGTGGCCCAAGTGGCTGCGGGACGAGGACCGCTTCCTGATCCCGGTCCACCCCTGGCAGACGGCGCATGTCCTGCGTACCGCGCCCCAGGAGGTCGTCCCCGCGCACCCGTTGATGTCGCTGCGCACCCTCGCCCTTCCCGACGGGCCGCACATCAAGACCGCGCTGAGCGCCCGGCTGACCTCTTCCGTGCGGGACATCTCGGTCTACTCGATCGAGACGTCGGCGACGGTGTCGGCGTTCGCGGAGGACATGGCGGCCCGTACGGACGGCCTGCTGCACGTCACCCGGACCCTGGGCGCCGTCACGGCCCACTCCCCCGACCTGGCGGCGGTGCTGCGCGAGTCCCCGGACGTGTACGCGCACCTGGGCGAGCGCGTCCTGCCGGTGGCCGCCCTCGCGACCACCGGGCTGCCCCGGTCGGCCGCCTGGCTGGCCGACTTCACCAGTCTCGCGCTCACCGTCTGTCTGCGGCTGCTCGATCTTGGGGTGGCCCTGGAGGCGCACGGCCAGAACCTCCTGGTCGTACTGTCCGCCACCGGCGCCCCGGTCCGGCTCGTCTACCGCGATCTGGCCGACATCCGCGTGAGCCCGGCCCGGCTGGCCCGGCACGGCATCCCGGCGCCGGCGCTGTCCGGACGGATCGTCACGGACGACGTGACCACCCTGCGCCGCAAGATGTTCGGCTCGCTGATCGGCGGCACGCTGGGGGCGACCGCGGGATCCTCGGCGGTGCTGCGGGAGGTCCTGGAGACGGTCGTACGGGATCTGCCGCGCACCCCGGACCTGACTGCGCTGCTCGAAGAGCCCTTGCCGACCAAGGCATTGACCTTGATGCGACTGTCTCCCGAGACTCCCGGGGACAGTTGGGCGCAGCTTCCCAACCCGTTCGCCACCCAATAGTTCGTAGATCGTTTTGAAGCCCGGCACCTTTGATCAATAGGATCCGGCGATGATCACAAGACAACGGCTGGCGGCAGGAGTCTGCGCCCTGCTCGCCGCCCTGACGGCCGGGATCGCCTTCCCGACCGGAGCGGTCGCCGACGAAACGGCGGAGCAGGCCGCTCCCAAGGTCGAACTCGTGCTGGACGTCAGCGGTTCGATGCGGGCGCACGACATCGACGGCGGGTCGCGCATGTCCGCGGCGAAGCAGGCGTTCAACGAGGTGCTCGACGCGACACCCGAGGAGGTCCAGCTCGGCATACGGACCCTCGGCGCCAACTACCGCGGCAACGACCGCAAGACGGGCTGCAAGGACACCGCCCAGCTGTACCCGGTGGGCACACTGGACCGCACGGAGGCGAAGACCGCCGTCGCGACCCTCACGCCCACCGGCTGGACGCCGATCGGTCCCGCGCTGCTCAAGGCGGCCGGCGACCTCGACGGCGGCAACGGCACCCGGCGGATCGTGCTGATCAGCGACGGCGAGGACACCTGCCAGCCGCTCGACCCCTGCGAGGTGGCCCGCGAGATCGCCGCCAAGGGCATCGGGCTCACCATCGACACCCTCGGGCTCGTGCCCGACGCCAAGACCCGCGATCAGCTCAGCTGCATCGCGGACGCGACCGGCGGCACGTACACCTCGGTCCAGCACAAGGAAGAACTCACCGACCGCGTGGGTCAGTTGGTGAAGCGCGCCGCCGACCCGGTGGTGACGCCGGTCGCCGTGGAGGGCGCCACCGCCTGCACGAGTGCCCCGACGCTGAAGTCCGGGCTGTACACGGACCGCGAGGAGTTCGGGCAGCACCGCTACTACCGCGTGGACGTCAAGCCGGGCCAGGAGCTGCGCGCCTCGGTGAGCGTGGCGGCCGACCGCGAGGTCAACCCGGACTACGGGGTGTTGCTGCGCGCTGTCACCGTGCACGGACGTGAGATCGTGCGCGGCGAGGCGGCGGGCAACGGCCGTACCGACGTCATCTCCACCGGTCTGCGCTATCCCAAGGCCGAGAGCGACGACGAGAACGCCCCCGCCGAGACAGTGTGTCTTCAGGTGTCCAACTCCTTCTCGGCGGCGAGCGGCGTGAAGACCGCGCCGGGCATGCCGGTGGAGCTGACGGTCGACGTCGTGGACGGGCCGGACCAGGCGAGCGACGTGGCCTCCTTCGGCCTCGGCCGCGGCTGGTGGCTGCTCGGCGCCCTCGTGCTCACCGGCTTCCTTGCGGGTGTGCTGTGGGGCTGGGTCTCGCGCCTGCGGATCGCGGTCTGGAGGACCAACTGATGCGTGTCAGAAGAGTGTTGAGCACCGCCCTGCTGCTGCTCGGGATCGCCGCGGCACCCGCCGTGGCCGACTCCTCGCCCTCCGCGAGCCCCTCGGGCGACAGCGCCGCGCCGACCCAGGCCGGCACGTCGTTCCGTACGGCGACCGAGATCAAGCAGGGCCAGCCGGCCACCGCCAGCGGGTCCACGGGCGACTACCTGTACTGGTCGTTCCCCGCGGACGCCGGGCAGCGGCCCACCGTGAAGGCGACGGTGAAGCTCCCGGAGGCCTCCACGCGGCACGCCGGCCAGACCTGGCAGCTCGACGTCTACGACGGGCTGCGACGCCGCCAGGCCTGCCAGTACGGGGCACAGACACGGACGGCGGCACAGGACGCGGCCACCGTGGAACTGGCCTGCACCCTGCGCACGGTCCGTTCCTGGTCGGAGACCTGGGCCAACGACCCGCTGCCGGGCACGTACTACGTCCGGCTGACCGTCACCGGGCTCCAGGCCTCCGACCTGGGTCTGCCGATCGGGGCCGAGGTCAAGGTCGACTCCAAGGACATCGGCGGGGCGGCGGCGGTGGACGGTTCGCTGGCGAAGCCGCTGGTGCCGGGCATCGCGACGAGCGCCGAGAAGTCCGACTCCGGCTCCGGTTCGTCGACGGCCGCGCTGTCGTCCATCGAGCCCGACGACGGATGGGCCTCCGGCTGGTGGTCCGACCGCTGGGTGTGGACCGCGATCGGCGGCATCCTCGCGGCGCTCGCGGGCATCGGCGGGTACGCGCTGACCCGCGGGTCCGGGCGGCCTTCCCGGGTGCCGCCGGGCGCCTAGGCACACGTAGGCGTCCGTGACGGCTCCATGACGGCGAAGGCCCGCCGTGCCCCCTCGGCACGGCGGGCCTCGTCCCCCGCCCGGGTTCCGGTCCGGTGAGGTGCTGGGGCGTTGTGCGTTGTGCGTTGTGCGTGGTGCGTGGTGCGTGGTGCGTGGTGCGTCGTGCGTCGTGCGTTACCAGCAGGCCGGAAGCGTGTTGGTCTCGCTGCCGATGGCGGTGTCCTTCATCCAGCCGTACTCCCCGTTGTCGGCCTCGGTCCACTCCCAGCGGTAGGGATGCGGGCCCCCCACGTACTCGTCCGGATTGCCGCCGTCGTAACGGCACTCGAACCAGCTGGGGTTCGAGTACATGTAGCCGACGATACGGCTGGAGTCCGGATAGAACCGGGCCAGGTCCTTGTAGCCGTATACCGGCGCGCCGGAGCGGTTGTTGCACCACCAGTGGCTCCCGCTGTACCAGCACCCGCCCGCCGCCGAAGCGGCAGGCGCGGCAGTGGTGCCGAGGCCGACGGCGAGCGCCGCGGCGCTGAACAGCACCGCCAGGGACTTCTTGATACGCATGCGAGCCACCCTGTGGTGGCCGCCCCGCCGTCCGCAATGATTTCGAACGCGCTGGAAGTGTCTGGCGCGAGCGGCACGCGACGACTACGGGGCCCGTACCGCGTCAGTCCCCGCGCAGCACCTTGGCGAGGGTGCTCTCCCCGGTGACCTCGATACGTCCGTCACGCACCGCGTCCAGCAGGGTCGAGGTCCCGCGGCTCACATCCGTGCAGGTTCCGGTGTCGAGGCCGAGCCGGACGTCCGGCTCCTGCGGGGCGGGCCCGTCCCCGTACACGGGCCCCTCCTCGGCGCCCAGCCACACATGGAACTCACCCTCCTCCAGGCGGACTTCGACCAGCCCTGCAGCGTCCTCCCCCGCCAGGCCCCGCAGCAGCGGCAGCGCGAACCAGTGCGCCCGTACGGCGTCCGTGGCTCCGCGCTCGCCCAGCGAGGGCGCGCCCCACTCGCCGAGCGCCTGCAGTACGGGCAGCAACTCCCGTCCCCGGCCGGTGAGTTCGTAGACGTACGCGGCGCCCGGCGGCGGCAGCCGGCGCCGGGTCGTCAGTCCGTCGCGCTCCATGTCCTTGAGCCGGGAGGCGAGGACGTCCGTGCTCACGCCCGGCAGATCCGCGTGCAGATCGGTGTAGCGGCGCGGGCCGCCGAGCAGCTCGCGGACGATCAGGAGGGTCCAGCGGTCACCGACGGCGTCGAGCGCGCGGGCCGCGGAACAGTACTGGTCGTAGCTTCGGCGAGGTGACATGCGACGCAGTCTAGACATGTTGTTGGACTTTCCAAGCACTCACTTGGTAAAACCAAGCAACACCACGAACCGGAGGGCACAGCGCATGGAGTTCCGGCAGTCGAGCAAGCTCAGCGAGGTCTGTTACGAGATCCGCGGCCCGGTGATCGAGCAGGCCGACGCACTGGAGGCGGCAGGCCACAGCGTGCTGCGCCTCAACACCGGAAACCCCGCGGCCTTCGGTTTCGAGGCGCCGGAGGAGATCCTCCAGGACATGATCCGGATGCTGCCGCAGGCGCACGGCTACACCGACTCACGCGGCATCCTCTCCGCCCGCCGCGCGGTCGCCCAGCGCTACCAGGAACGGGGTCTGGAGGTCGGCGTGGACGACGTCTTCCTCGGCAACGGCGTCTCCGAACTGGTCTCCATGGCGGTCCAGGCGCTGGTGGAGGACGGCGACGAAGTCCTCATCCCCGCCCCGGACTTCCCCCTCTGGACGGCCGTCACGACCCTCGCGGGCGGCAAGGCGGTCCACTACCTCTGCGACGAACAGTCGGACTGGTACCCGGACCTGGCCGACATGGAGTCGAAGATCACCGACCGCACCCGCGCGGTCGTCATCATCAACCCCAACAACCCGACCGGTGCGGTCTACCCCCAGGAGATCATCGAGGGCATCCTCGACCTCGCCCGCAGGCACGGCCTGATGGTCTTCGCGGACGAGATCTACGACCAGATCCTCTACGACGACGCCGTCCATCACTCGGCCGCGGCGCTCGCCCCCGACCTGGTGGTCCTCACCTTCTGCGGCCTGTCCAAGACATACCGGGTGGCGGGCTTCCGCTCGGGCTGGCTGGTGGTGACGGGCCCCAGGCAGCACGCCCGCAACTACCTGGAGGGCCTGACCATGCTGGCCTCCATGCGGCTGTGCGCCAACGCGCCCGCCCAGTACGCCATTCAGGCCGCGCTCGGCGGCCGCCAGTCCATCCACGAACTGACCGCGCCCGGCGGCCGCCTCCACGAACAGCGCAACCGGGTCTGGGAGAAGCTCAACGAGATCCCGGGCGTCTCCTGCGTCAAGCCCAAGGGCGCGCTGTACGCCTTCCCGCGCATCGACCCCGAGGTACACAAGATCCACGACGACGAGAAGTTCGTCCTGGATCTCCTCCTCCGCGAGAAGATCCAGGTCGTCCAGGGCACCGGCTTCAACTGGCCCCGCCCCGACCACTTCCGCATCCTCACCCTCCCGCACGCCGACGACCTCGACGCGGCGATCAGCCGGATCGGCCGGTTCCTGGGCGGGTATCGGCAGTAGGGCCGCCGTATGGCGCACTCCGACCTGCGGACCTCCCGGGGCGATGACACCGTACGGAGGGAGTGACAGGACCGGAGAAGGGTGTCGGCCATGGGTGACCTGCTCCTCGTGCGGCACGGCGAGACCGAGTGGTCCTTGTCCGGGCGGCACACCGGATCGACCGACATCCCGCTGACGGAGAACGGCCGCCAGCAGGCCAAGCGGCTGGCCCCGCTGGTCTCCTCGCACCACATCGCGGCGGCGTTCGTGAGCCCCATGCAGCGGGCGCGGGAGACGGCGCGGCTGGCCGGGGTCGAGGGGGCGCGGGTGGACGCGGACCTGTGCGAGTGGGACTACGGCGGGTACGAAGGGGTCACCACCGTGGAGATCCACCGGACCCGGCCCGACTGGTTCCTGTTCGACGACGGCGTCGCACCGGGGCCGCCGGAGCATCCCGGGGAGAGCCCGGAGCAGGTCGGGGCGCGGGCGGAGCGAATGCTCTCCAAGGTCGACGCGGCGCTCGCCGAGGCGGAGGGCAGTGTCGTCCTCTTCTCCCACGGACACTTTCTGCGGGTGCTGACCGCGCGGCGGCTGGGGCTGCGGGCTTCGGACGGCGCGTTGTTCCAGCTCGCCACCGGGACGGTGAGCCGGCTCAGCACCGAGCATCGGCGGCATGTCGTCGCCGGCTGGAATGTCAGACCCCCGTCGTAGTCTTCGAGTGGGCCGGGGATGGAGTCGGTCCATCGGGAGCGTCGTCCCTCGGCTGCGGAAAGGAGTGCCGTCATGACACGACCGCCGACCGTCGCACAGCGGCGTGTCATCGATGCGGCGGACCCGGTGACCGGGCGGCTGAAGGGGACGGACGCGCAGCTCGCCGCGCTGGTGAAGCGGGGGCTCGCCTTCCGGCATCCGCGGCCGCCGCACGCCCACTTTCTGACGCCGGCCGGGCACCGGACACGCGAGACGCCCGAGCCGGCGGCGGCCCCTGAGCCTCCCGCCGCCACCTCCGACTCGGGCGTGTTCACCGCGCGGATCGGCGGCGAGGAGAACGCCGTTGGCGGTTCCTCCCGCACACGTGAGGTGCACAGTGCCTGGCAGGGGCTGCTGGAGCTGCGGCGGATGACCAATAGGGACGGGGCGGTGGACCGTCCGTGCGGCTGGGAGCGTACGCATCTGGTGCAGGCCGCCGCGCTCGCCCTGGAGGCCGCCGGGCACGACCCCGCGGCGGGGGAAGGCCCCGGCTATCGGGTGCGGGCGACTCCGCAGCCGGAGGCCGTCGCCGTGCGCGAGCCGGACGTCGAGGCGCTGCGGGCATGCGCGGCGACGCTGGAGAAGGCCGGCTGGCAGGTCGGCGAGCACACGGAGCCGCGTACGGGAGCGCGGTATGTGCTTGCCTCACCCCGGCGGGCATGAGGTCCCTCGATCCCCTTCCACTCCTCAGCAGGGTGGCGTCCGTTCCGGCCGTCGTACGCACGGCCGAAGAAGGGAATGCCGTGGCTGCCGCCGAGTTCACCGCGGTGGGTGGGCTGCTGGACCTCAAGGAGCGCAGGCTCGTCGCGGACCCCCGCGTGTACTTCCGCGCGCTGGCCGCCGACCCGGGCGTCTTCGGCCACTGAGACCACCGCGCGGCGCACGGTCTACGCGTCCAGCAGCTCCGGGCTGTGCTGAGCGTCGTAGGCGGCGCGCGACTCGGCGATCGTGACCCGGTGCCGCTCCGCCCAGTCCGTCAGGGACAGCAGAGTGGCGTGCAACTCGGCGGCCACCGGCGTGAGTTCGTACTCGACCTTGGGCGGGACCGTCGGGTGGACGGTACGGGTGAGGAGTCCGTCGCGCTCCAGATTGCGCAGCGTGAGGGTCAGCATGCGGCGGCTGATGCCCTCGATGCTGCGCTCCAGTTCGGTGAAACGGATCGGGCCGTGCGCGGCGGCCACGATGATCTGAACGCTCCATTTCCCGGCGACCCTGTCAAGAACCTCGCGGACCGGGCAGGCCTGCGCGTGCACGACCTGCGGGGTAACACCGGTGTTCCCTTGGGACATTGAGGTGCCTCCTTATACCGATCTCCATGGTCACTCACGATGTACCCCGTTACAAGTCGTGCACCTATGGAAACGCGTCGTATACGCGGTCGCGTACGTGGAGGTCGTCGTCATGCCGTTCCGGACCGAGTCACCGTCCGAGCCGCCGGTACCCCGAACCTACTCCCGCTGGGCCTCGCTCGTCGTCCTGTGCGCGGGCACCCTGATGACGATCCTGGACGGGAACATCGTCACCGTCGCGATGCCCGCGATCCAGAGTGATCTGGGGTTCTCGGGGCCGGGGCTCGCCTGGGTGGTGAACGCGTATCTGATCCCTTTCGGCGGGCTGTTGCTGCTCGTGGGCCGGCTCGGTGACCTCGTGGGGCGCAGGCGGATGTTCGCCGCCGGGCTCGTGCTGTTCACGGCGGCGTCCGTGCTGTGCGGGGTCGCCACCGGCCGGGGCCTGCTGGTCGCCGCCCGCGCCCTGCAGGGTGTCGGCGGGGCGATGACCTCGGCCGTCGTCCTCGGCATGCTGGTCGCGCTCTTCCCCGAACCGCGTGAACAGGCCCGCGCCATCGCGGTGTTCAGTGCGGTCGGCGCGGCGGGCGGGGCACTCGGCACGTTCCTCGGCGGTGCGCTGACCCAGACGGTCGGCTGGCACTGGATCTTTCTGATCAACCTGCCGATCGGAGTGGTCGCGTGGCTCGCCGCGATCCGGATCCTCGCCCCGGACCAGGGAGCCGGGCTCGGCAAGGGCGCCGACTGCCCCGGGGCGGCCCTGGTCACGGGCGCGCTGATGCTGACGGTGTACACGATCGTCGGCGCCGGCGACCGGAATCCGGGGACCACGCTCACCCTGGCCGTGGTCACGCTCGGTCTCTACGCCGGCTTCGTCCTGCGTCAGGCGCGGGCCGCCCGTCCGCTGCTGCGGCTGCGGCTCTTCCGCTCCCGCGCCCTGAGCGGCGCCAACGGGGTGCAGATCCTGATGGTCGCGGGGATGTTCGGTTTCCAGTACATCGGTGCTCTCTACCTCCAACGCGTCCTCGGGTACAGCGAGTTGGCCACCGGCACCGCGTTCCTCCCGGCGCCGATCGCGATCGGGGTGCTGATGCTGACCCTGTCCGCGCGGACGATCGCCCGGTTCGGACCGTACCGGGTGCTGCTCGCCGGGCTCGTCCTCATCACCGGGGGCATGGCCCTGCTGAGCCGGGCCCCGACCGACGGCTCGTACGTCGCCGACGTGCTGCCGGCGATGCTGCTGCTCGCCGCCGGTTTCGCGGCCGCGATGCCCGCGGTGACGGGGCTCGCCATGACGGGCGCCCGGGAGGAGGACGCGGGACTGGCCTCCGGGCTCTTCAGCACCACGCAGGTGGTGGGTGGTTCGCTGGGGCTGGCCGCGCTGACCACCTTGGCGGCGAGTCGTACGGAGCGTCTGACCGGCGGGGGTGAGGGGGCCGTGGCGGCCACGGCGGACGGATACCGGCTTGCGTTCACGGTGGCCACGGGGATCGCGCTGGCGGCCCTGGTCCTGGCGGCGGCGATCCTGCGACCGGGACGGGGACACGCCCCGCACGTCTCCACCGCCCGGCCCGCGCCCTTGACGACGCGCCTCTCCGCTCGCAACCGGTCCTGACCAGGACTGCCGGCTCAGACCCTGCGCCAGGGGCACCCGGCAGCCGTGGAGGGAGCGCCAACTCGGTCTCGTTGCACGGGTGTACGCCGTCCGCAATCTCTGGTAGGAAACTTTCCTAACAGTACGTGGACGCAACACTCCCCTCATCGGAGGTACCGTGCACACCCCCCACATACATCCCCGGCTCCACACCTCGCGGCGCACACTGCTCACGCTGATCGGAGCCTCGCTGGTGGCAGGCCCCCTCCTCGCGACCCGGTCCCAGGCCGCCGCCTCCGGCGGTCTGGACGACCCGGCGAAGAAGGAGATCGCGATGAAGCTGGTCTCCAGCGCGGAGAACTCCTCGCTGGACTGGAAGGCGCAGTACAAGTACATCGAGGACATCGGTGACGGGCGCGGCTACACGGCCGGCATCATCGGCTTCTGTTCGGGCACCGGCGACATGCTGGACCTGGTCGAGCTGTACACCCAGCGCAAGCCGGGCAACGTCCTCGCCAAGTACCTGCCCGCCCTGCGCAAGGTGAACGGCAGCGACTCGCACCAGGGCCTGGACCCCGGCTTCCCCGCCGACTGGCGCAAGGCCGCCCAGGACACCGCGTTCCAGCAGGCCCAGAACGACGAGCGGGACCGGGTCTACTTCAACCCCGCCGTCGCCCAGGGCAAGACCGACGGCATCGGCGTCCTCGGCCAGTTCACCTACTACGACGCCATCGTGATGCACGGCGACGGCAGCGACAGCACCAGCTTCAGCAACATCCGCAGGCGTGCCCTGGCCAAGGCCAAGCCGCCGACCCAGGGCGGCGACGAGGTGACGTATCTGAACGCCTTCCTCGACGCGCGCGTCTGGGCGATGAAGCAGGAGGAGGCCCACTCCGACACGACCCGGGTCGACACCGAACAGCGGGTGTTCCTGCAGAAGCGGAACCTGAATCTCGATCCGCCACTGAACTGGAAGGTGTACGGGGACAGCTACCACATCGGCTGAGACCGAGACCCGGCCCCCGGGGCGCGGATCATCCGGCCCCCGGGGCGCGGATCCCGACCCGGACCGCTACGCGCCCACCACCGCGGGGCCGGGACCGGTGCGCCGGTCCACGATCTCCTCGCCCGGCTCCATCGGGGCCGTGACCTCGTCGTCGTCCCGGTTTCGGCCCAGGTGGTTGAAGACGAGGTTGAGCACGACGGCCGCCACGCACCCCGTGGAGATCCCCGAGTCCAGGACGATCCGCGCGGTCTGGGGAAACGCGTGGTAGAAGTCCGGCGCGGTGATCGGGATGATCCCGACGGCCAGCGACACGGCGACGATCAGAACGTTGTTGTCCTTCTCCAGGCCGGCCCTGACCAGGGTCTGGATGCCGCTGGCCGCGACCGAGCCGAACAGGACGACGCCTGCCCCGCCGAGGACCGGGCGCGGTACGATGGCGATCAGCGACGCGGCCATCGGGCACAGGCCCATCAGCACCAGGAAACCGCCGCCGGTGGCGACGACGTACCGGCTGCGGATCCGCGTCATCGCGACCAGCCCGATGTTCTGCGCGAAGGCGCTGCACATGAAGCCGTTGAAGAGCGGGCTGAGGGCCGAGCCGAGGGTGTCCGCGCGCAGGCCCGCCGCGATGGTCCGCTCGTCGGCGGGACGCTCGACGATCTCGCCCAACGCCAGCATGTCCGCGGTCGATTCGGTCATCGAGACCACCATGACCACACACAGCGAGAGGATCGCGGCGAGCTGGAACTGCGGGGCGCCGAAGTGGAACGGCGTCGGGAAGCCGACCACGTCCGCTTCGGTCACCGGACCGAAGTCCGTGACACCGAACGGGATCGCCACGAGCGTGCCGATGACCAGGCCGAGCAGCACGGCGATCTGCTTGACGAAACCGCGGGTGAAGCGGCGCAGCAGCAGCACGAGCACGAGCGTGGCCGCCGCGAGGCCCAGGTAGGTCGGCGAACCGTAGTCGTGCGCCGCGGGATCGGGTCCCTGCGCCCAGCCGAAGGCGACCGGCAGCAGCGAGACACCTATGAGGGTGATGACGGTGCCGGTGACGACGGGCGGGAAGAAGCGGACGGCCTTGCTGAAGAAGGGGGCTGCGACGAAGCCCAGGACGCCCGCGACCATCACCGCGCCGAAGATGACCGGCAGGGCGTCCGACTTGTCCTTGGTGGAGGCGACGACGGCGGTCATGGGGGCGACGCCCGCGAAGGTGACGCCGTTGACGAACGGCAGCCGCGCTCCGATCTTCCAGAAACCGAGGGTCTGGAGGAAGGTGGCGAGGCCCGCGGTGAACAGGCAGGCGCCGGTGAGGAAGGTCAGCTCGGTGGGGGACAGACCGACGGCGGCGCCGACGATCAGGGGTGGGGCGACGACTCCGGCGTACATGGCGGCCACGTGTTGCAGACCCGTGGTGGCCATCTTGAGTGCGGGCAGTTTCTCGTCGACGGGGTGGGCGGTCACGGCGGCTCCTCCGGGCGGGTGACACGTCGGCTCTGACGTGGGTTTCAGGAGGTGGTGCGCGGTCGTGCGGGACCGGGGGACGGAACGCCCCAAAAGGGGCGACGGTGACCGTTCCGGGGCGCGCATGTCCATGCACGCCCCGGAGACGGCCGCCGTGGACCCCGCTCGGGTCCACGGCTACCGGCCGAGGGCCGTCCCCCTCGGCCGGAGTTCAAGTGCCGGACGGGTCCAAGTGCCTCACGGCCCAAGGAGATTGCGTACGGCGGTCAGGCCTCCGCGGCGATCCGCGCGAGGCGCTGCGCCTCCTCCCGCGTGGCGCGGGCGATGGCGTCCTCGTCGACGTGCAGCAGCCGGCCGTTCTCCACCACCGGCTCGCCGCCCACGAGCGAGAGCGTGACCGGGGCCGCCGCGCCGAAGACCAGCGCGGTCACCGGGTCGGCGATCGAGGCGTGCGCCAGGGTGTCCAGCTTCCACAGCACGAGGTCGGCGAGCTTGCCCGGCTCCAGGGAGCCGATCTCCGCCGCCCTGCCCAGGACCTGGGCTCCGCCGTAGGTGCCCAGACGCAGCGCCTGACGGGCGTTCAGGGCTGCTTCCCGATGGGCGCCGAGACGGTTGATGAGGAGGGCGTTGCGCAGTTCGGTGTGGAGTTCGCCGGACTCGTTGGAGGCGGTGCCGTCGACGCCGAGGCCGACCGGGACGCCGGCCGCGAGCATGTCGGGGACGCGGGCGATGCCGGCCGCGAGACGGGCGTTGGACGAGGGACAGTGGGCGACACCGGTCTTCGTACGGGCGAAGGCGGCGATGTCGGAGTCGTTCATGTGGACGCAGTGCGCCATCCACACGTCCTCGCCGAGCCAGCCGGTGGACTCGAAGTACTCGGTCGGGCCCATGCCGAACAGTTCCTTGCAGAACTGCTCCTCCTCCACGGTCTCCGAGCCGTGCGTGTGCAGTCGTACACCCTTGCGGCGGGCCAGCTCGGCGCCCTGACGCATGAGTTCGGTGGAGACGGAGAAGGGCGAGCAGGGCGCGACGGCCACCTGGGTCATGGCGCCGAAGGACGGGTCGTGATGCTCGTCGACGGTCGCCTCGGTGGCGGCGAGGGCGCCTTCGAGGGTCTCGACGGCGAAGTCCGGGGGCAGCCCGCCGTCCTTCTCGCTGCGGTCCATGGAGCCGCGGGCGAGGGTGAAGCGGACGCCCATCTCGCGGGCGGCCCGGATGATGGCGCCGGACAGGTCGCCGGACCCCTGCGGGAAGACGTAGTGGTGGTCCATGGCGGTGGTGACACCGCCGCGGGCCATCATGGCGAGGGAGCCCTGCGCCGCGGCGGACACCATCCGCTCGTCGATGCGCGCCCAGGTCGGGTAGAGCGCGACGAGCCAGTTGAAGAGGTTGTGGTCGGTGGCCAGGCCGCGGGTGATCCACTGGTAGAAGTGGTGGTGGGTGTTGACCAGGCCGGGGGTCACGAGGTGGCCCGTGGCGTCGATGCGGCGTACGACGTTCTCCAGGCCCTCCGGGGCCCTGCCCGCGCCGAGCGACTCGATGCGGTTGTCCGCGACGACGACATGGCCCGATGCGTACTCGGTGTCGCCCGCGTCCACCGTCGCGATCGCACAGTTCTCGATGACGATGCGCCGGTCTTCTGCCGATGCTGCCATGGTGCGTCCTTCTTCGTTTCGAGGGGTGGGCACGGCAGGACCCTAGGAGGTTTGAGTGCCGCGGCTGTCGACGCCACGGGTGCCGATGGAGGGGCCTTCGCCAAGGCCTCGGAGGTTGGTACAGAAGTGGGCTCAGAGGTTGGTGAGGTCCACCGGGATGTGCGGCTCGCAGCCGTCGCGCAGGATGGTGGCCTCGATCAGTCCGTAGGGCCGGTCGGCCGCGAAGTACACCTCGTTGTCGTTCTCGAGCCCGAACGGCTCCAGGTCGACGAGGAAGTGGTGCTTGTTGGGGAGCGAGAAGCGGACCTCGTCGATCTCGCCGCGGTTCTCGATGATCCGCGAGCCCATCTGGTACAGGGTCTGCTGCAGCGACAGGGAGTAGGTCTCCGCGAAGGCCTGGAGCATGTGCTTCCTGACCTGGTCGTAGGACTTCTCCCAGTTGGGCATCTTCTGCTCGTCGCCGGTCCAGTTGAAGCGCCAGCGGCCGGAGACCTGGGTGGCCAGGATGCGGTCGTACGCCTCGGGGAGCGTCGTGTACTTGTCCTTGACGTAGCCCCAGAACTCGGAGTTCGTCGAGTTCATCACGACGAGGTCCTTCAGCCCCGAGACGACCTCCCACGACGAGCCGTCATAGGTGATCTGGGTGACCCGGGTCTCCTGGCCCTTGCGCACGAAGGAGTGCTTGACGTCGTCGGCGCCGATGAACCTGGAGTTGGCGTCGGAGGTCTCGATGCGCTCCCAGGCGTATTCCTCGATGCGGATGCGCGCCGTCCTGATCGGCTCCTGCGAGGTCACGAAGTGCCGGGCCAGATGGATGCCGAACTGTTCGGCGGACTCGATGCCGTACTCCTTGGCGAAGGCGTACACCGTGTTCTTGGTGGTGTCCGTCGGCAGGACGTTCGCGTTGGAGCCCGAGTAGTGGACCTCTTCCATGTCGCCGCTCAGCGCCACGGACACGTTCAGGTCCTTGATGTGGTGCGTCGCGCCGTCGCGGGTGATCTTCACGACGCGGTTCTCAGCCTTGCCGTACTGGTTCTGTCCCAGCATCACAGGGCGGCCGCGGTGGGAATTGTCAGTCATTTCTGCTAGCTCCCTCGGTAAACGGAGTAGCCGAACGGGTTGAGCAGCAGCGGTACGTGGTAGTGCTCCCCCGGCCTGACGGCGAAGGTGATCGTCACCTCGGGGAAGAACGCTCCGCTCGCACCGCTGTCCCGATTCGCGGGGGCGTCCTGCTGCGCATCGGCTTGCTTCTTCTCGAAGTACGCCTCGACCTCGAAGTCGAGCCGTACGTGGGTCGTCCCCTCCGGCAGCGCCGGGAGGTTCTTGCACCGCCCGTCCGCGTCGGTCGCGGAGCCGCCGAGCTCCCGCCAGTCCGCCGTGCGGCCGCCGCGGGCCGCGAGCCGGACGGCGACGCCCTCGGCGGGGCGTCCGACGCTGGTGTCCAGGATGTGCGTGGACACGGATGCGGTGGTGTCGGTGCTCATACGTTCTCCTCCTCCACGAGACGGGCCAGCCGGATGCGGTTGATCTTGCCCAGTTCGGAGCGGACGCTCTCGCGCTCCTGCTCGGGCGAGTTGCCGATCCGTTCCTTGACCGCGTCGCGCATCTGCTCGCCGGTCCGGCCGGTGGCGCAGATCAGGAAGACATGGCCGAACCTCTCCTGGTACGCCAGGTTCAGTTCGAGCATCTCCTCCTTGAGCTCCGCGGAGGCGCCGGCCATGCCGCGCTGCTCCCGGGAGGAGGTGGGGTCCCCGGGCTTCGGCCGCCCGATCGGCGGGTGCCCCGCCATCGCCTCCGCCAGGTCCTCGGCGGTCAGCTCGGTCATGACGGCGTCGCTCGCGGCGAAGAGGTCGTCGGGGGTGGCGTACGGGCGGCGGGCGAGCAGGGTGCGCACCCAGGCCGTCGAGGCGCACGCCTCCTGGAGGGCGGCGTGGGCCGCGTGCTCCTCCAGGGCGTTGAACCGGGCGAGGCCGCCGGGTGTCGTACTCGAAGTCACGGGAAGCCTCCGTGGCCTTGTGCTGGACGGGCTGCGGCTAGCTAACGCCCTCGGAAACACCACGTCAACACTTTGTTGAAAAATCGAGGTAACAACCGACGCCCGGCGCTAGGCAACCACCGACGCCCGGCGCTCAGGCCTCCTTCTCGCGGTTCAGGTAGTTGTAGACGGTGAAGCGGCTGACACCCAGCGCACTCGCCACCGTCTCCACGCCGTGCCGCACCGAGAAGGCTCCGCGGGCCTCGAGCACCCGCACGACCTCCTGCTTGGACTTGCGGTCGAGGTCGGCCAGCGGCTTGCCCTGCTTGCGCTCCAGAGCGGCCAGGATGTGATCGAGCGAGTCGGCCAGCTGCGGCAGCCGTACGGCGACCACGTCCGCACCCTCCCAGGAGAGCACGACATCGTCGGGGCCGGCCTCGTCGGGCGCCACCATCTCGCCCCCCATGGCATCGACCAGCGGTTTGACCGCCGCGACGAAGGGGTCGTCTCCGATGCCGGTCACTTATCACCCTCCCCGACCGCGTTCACCTGCAGCGAGACCCTGGTGGCACCGGCCGCCAGAGCCCGGCGCAGCAGCGCGTCGACCGCGGTGAGCACCGCGTCCGCTTCCCCCTCGGCGGTGTTGCCGAACGGGCCGACGTCCACGGCGTCCAGCTCGGCCGCCTCGATGACCTCGCGGGCGACCAGCGCGTGCGGGGGCGCCTCGTCGAGGTCGAAGGGCTCGGTCGTGAACTCCACTCTCAATCGCACGCGCTCAACCTACTGCGCGGCGCCGATTTTCCGGCAGCCCCCTCTTGACAAGCCTCGA
The DNA here is from genome assembly GCF_040634475.1 of Streptomyces sp. NPDC007095. Classification (NCBI taxonomy): domain Bacteria; kingdom Bacillati; phylum Actinomycetota; class Actinomycetes; order Kitasatosporales; family Streptomycetaceae; genus Streptomyces; species Streptomyces sp. NPDC007095. Next base: position 3,819 of record NZ_JBEYFS010000199.1, on the reverse strand, counting down.
CGCCCGACGGCAGTCTTCCATTAAGCAGAAACTAACTTCCGCAATACGGAATTCAATGACATCCCGACTCTCGCCGACGAACGTCTCGACACGGAAGGGAGCGCCGAGCCACATGCCGGGTTCCGAATGGGGCACAGCCACCGAGCAACGCTTCAACGTCAACCTGTCGATCCTCTTCACCGAACTCCCGCTCCTGGAGCGCCCCGCGGCCGCCGCCGCGGCGGGCTTCACCGCGGTCGAGCTGTGGTGGCCCTGGGTCGACTCCCCCACCCCCGAGCGGTCCGAACTCGACGCCCTGAAGAAGGCGATCGAGGACGCGGGCGTCCAGCTCACGGGGCTGAACTTCTACGCCGGACAGCTGCCCGGTCCCGACCGGGGCGCGCTGTCGATCCCCGGCGCGGAGTCGGAGAGGTTCCGCGCCAACATCGGCGTGGCGGCCGACTTCGCGCGGTCGCTGGGCTGCAAGGCCCTCAACGCGCTCTACGGCAACCGAGTCGAGGGCGTGGAGGCTGCCGAGCAGGACGCGCTCGCACTGGAGAACCTGGTCCTCGCGGCACGGGCCGCCGACCGGATCGGCGCGATCCTCCTGATCGAGACCCTCAACCAGCCCGAGTCACCGCTCTATCCCCTCGTGAGCGCCCCGGCGGGAGTCGCCGTCGTCGACAGGGTCAACGAGGCGACCGGCCTCGGCAACGCCAGGTTCCTCATGGACCTGTACCACCTGTCCATGAACGGCGAGGACCTGCCGTCGGCGATCGATCGGTACGCCGCGAAGACCGGCCACGTACAGATCGCCGACAACCCCGGCCGCGGCGCCCCGGGCACCGGGACCCTGCCCCTGGAGGACCTGCTCGGCCGGCTGCGGAAGGCGGGTTACGAGGGCTGGGTCGGCCTGGAGTACAAGCCGGGCGACCGTCCGAGCGCGGCGGCCTTCGGCTGGCTGCCGGCCGAGGCCCGGGCCGCCCGCTGAGCGGCAACTCATCGATGTATCACAGCAGTCAGAGAGGCATCCTCATGAGCAGCACCCTTGCAGATTCCTCCCGCCCGAACCGTCCGACCCGCCCGGCGGTCGCCTGGATCGGTCTCGGCATCATGGGCTCCCCCATGTCGGAGAACCTGGTCAAGGCCGGGTACGACGTCACCGGGTTCACGCTGGAGCAGGACAAGCTGGAGCGCCTCGCCGCCGCGGGCGGTACGGCCGCCGGTTCGATCGCCGAGGCCGTACGGGACGCCGACGTGGTGATCACGATGGTGCCCGCCTCCCCGCAGGTCGAGGCCATCGCGTACGGCCCCGACGGCATCCTGGAGAACGCGAGGTCCGGCGCGCTGCTGATCGACATGTCGTCGATCACCCCGCAGACCTCCGTGGACCTCGCGAACGCCGCCGCCGCGAAGGGCATCCGGGTTCTGGACGCTCCCGTGTCCGGTGGCGAGGCCGGGGCGATCGAGGCCGTGCTGTCGATCATGGTCGGCGGCGAGCAGGCCGACTTCGACGAGGCCGAGCCGATCTTCGAGGCGCTCGGCAAGACCATCGTGCTCTGCGGTCCGCACGGCTCCGGCCAGACCGTGAAGGCCGCGAACCAGCTGATCGTCGCCGTGAACATCCAGGCGTGCGCCGAGGCCGTGGTCTTCCTGGAGAAGTCCGGCGTGGACCTGAAGGCCGCGCTCGACGTCCTGGGCGGCGGGCTCGCCGGCTCCACCGTACTGACGCGGAAGAAGGAGAACTTCCTGAACCGCGACTTCAAGCCGGGCTTCCGCATCGACCTGCACCACAAGGACATGGGCATCGTCACGGACGCCGCCCGCACGGTCGGCGCCGCGCTGCCGGTGGGCTCCGTGGTCGCCCAGCTCGTCGCCTCCCTGCGCGCCCAGGGCGACGGCGGCCTCGACCACTCGGCCCTCCTGCGATCCGTGGAGCGCCTCTCGGGCGCACAGCCCTGACGCGGCCCGGTCACGCCGGGCGCGGCCCTTGCGCCTCGGGCACGGCCGGATGCGTCGAGCGCGATCAGACGCCCCGGGCGCGGCCTGGTATGCCGGGCGCAGCCCCGAGGACTCCGGGGCGGTACTGAGACTTCCGGGTGGTGTCGTCGCTGACACCTGTCCTGTCGCGCCCAGGCGGTGGCGCCACCCGGAACCCAACCCATTTCAACAAACTGTTGACGTTCAGAGCGCCCCAAACCTAGGCTCCACAAAGCGGAAGTCGGTTTCCGCTGCCCCTCGCATGGAAGGTCCACGATGTCGAAGCGCGTGCTTACGACCGAGTCCGGCGCTCCGGTCGCCGACAACCAGAACTCAGCCACCGCCGGCGCAGGCGGCCCGCTCCTCCTCCAGGACCAGCACCTCCTGGAGAAGCTCGCCCGGTTCAACCGCGAGCGCATCCCGGAGCGCGTGGTGCACGCCCGCGGCTCCGGCGCGTACGGCCACTTCGAGGTCACGGACGACGTCACCGGATTCACCCACGCCGACTTCCTGAACACGGTCGGCAAGCGCACCGAGGTCTTCCTGCGCTTCTCCACCGTCGCCGACAACCTGGGCGGCGCGGACGCGGTCCGCGACCCGCGCGGCTTCGCGGTCAAGTTCTACACGGAGGAGGGGAATTACGACCTCGTCGGGAACAACACCCCGGTCTTCTTCATCAAGGACCCGCTCAAGTTCCCCGACTTCATCCACTCCCAGAAGCGCGACCCGTTCACGGGCAAGCAGGAGCCGGACAACGTCTGGGACTTCTGGGCGCACGCCCCCGAGGCCACGCACCAGGTGACCTGGCTGATGGGCGACCGCGGCATCCCCGCCTCGTACCGGCACATGAACGGCTACGGCTCGCACACCTACCAGTGGACGAACGCCGGGGGCGAGGCCTTCTTCGTCAAGTACCACTTCAAGACGAACCAGGGCGTCCGCAGCCTCTCCACCGAGCAGGCGCAGGAGATCGCGGGCAAGGACCCGAACTCCCACCAGACGGACCTGCTCCAGGCGATCGAGCGGGGCGTGCGCCCGTCCTGGACCCTCTACGTCCAGATCATGCCCGCGGCCGAGGCGGCGGACTACCGCTTCAACCCCTTCGACCTCACCAAGGTGTGGCCGCACAAGGACTTCCCGCTCCAGCGCGTGGGCCGGCTGGTCCTGGACCGCAACCCCGACAATGTCTTCGCCGAGGTCGAGCAGGCCGGGTTCTCCCCGAACAACTTCGTTCCGGGCATCGGCCCCTCCCCCGACAAGATGCTCCAAGGCCGGCTGTTCGCCTACGCGGACGCCCACCGCTACCGCCTCGGCGTCAACCACACCCACCTCCCGGTGAACGCGCCGAAGGCCACGACCGCGGACAACTACGGCCGCGACGGCTTCATGGCGTCCAACGCGCAGGGCCGCGCCGCCAAGAACTACGAGCCGAACTCCTACGGCGGCCCGGCCGAGACCGGCCGCCCGCTGTCGGCCCCGCTGGCCGTCGCCGGCTGGACCGGCGCCCACGAGGCTCCCCTCCACACCAAGGACGACGACTTCTTCCAGGCGGGCGAGCTCTACCGCCTGATGTCGGCCGAGGAGCGGTCCCGGCTGATCGCGAACATCGCCGGCGGCCTCGCACAGGTCTCCCGCGACGACGTCGTCGAGAAGAACCTCGCCCACTTCCACGCCGCCGACCCGGAGTACGGCCGGCGCGTGGCGGAAGCGGTCCACGCCCTGCGCGAGGACTGACCCCTGACCGCGTCACCGGGCCAGACGGGAGGTCGGCCCGGTCACGTCGGGGTCGACGCCCAGTCCGCCGCCGCCGGCGAACGCCTCGCCGGAAAGCTTCAGCAGAAAGCGGCCCGCGCCTTTGCC
>NZ_JBEYFS010000198.1:0-22354 GCF_040634475.1 Streptomyces sp. NPDC007095 | reverse complement strand
AGCGCCTCCGCCGCCGCCCGCCTCGAAACACTGCCGGCCGAGTCGGCCGTGCCGCGGGCACGAGGCGGCGCATGAACGACAACGGCACGACCGAGCACCGTCCGGCGCCCGACGCCCACGGTCCCGACCCTGCCCCTGCCCCTGCCCCTGCCCCTGCCCACGGCCACGGCCAGGAGAGCTCCCCGACCGGCTCCCTGGGCGCCCTCGTCGGCTACGCACGACCCCACTGGCGCGTGCTGCTGCTCTCCCTCGTGCTCACTCTGCTGGCCAGCGTGTCGGGGCTGGTGCAGCCGAAGTTCGCGCAGGCGATCCTGGACCGGCTCGACGGCGGCGGCAGCGTGGTCGAGCCGGTCGCGCTGCTCGCCGCGTTCCTGGTCGCGGGTGCCCTGCTCACCGGTCTCAACGCCTGGCTCCAGCAACGGACTTCGGAACGGGTGGTGCGGGAGGTGCGGCGCGGTCTGGTGCACCGCCTGATCCGGCTGCGGGTCGCCGAGCTGGACCGGCGGGCCCCCGGCGACCTGATCGCCCGCGTCACCTCCGACAGCACACTGCTCAAGAGCGCCGCCACCGAGGGCCTGATCATGACGGTCAACGGCGTCCTGACCTTCGCCGGGGCGCTGTTCATGATGGCGACGCTCGACGCGCGTCTGCTCGGGGTCACGCTGCTGGTGCTGACGATGGTCGGTGTCGTGATCACCGTCATCCTGCCCCGGATCAAGGCGGCCGTGGCCCGCTCCCAGGCATCCGTCGGAGCGGTCGGCGCCGTACTCGACCGCACCCTCGGCGCGGCCCGTACGGTCAAGGCCAACGGCGCCGAGGGCCGCGAGACGCGCACCGCCGAGGACGCGGTCGACGAGGCGTACGCCGCCGGGCTGGTCGGCGCCCGCTACAGCGCCCTCGTCACCATGGTCGGCGGCGCCGCCATCCAGACCGCGTTCCTGGTGGTGCTCGGCGTGGGCGGCACCTTCGTCGCCCACCACTCGATGTCGGTCTCCGAACTGATCGCCTTCCTCCTGTACGTCTTCTTCCTGGCGAGCCCGGTGTCACAGCTGGTCGGCGGCGCGGCCCAGCTCCAGCAGGGGCTGGGCGCGGTGGGCAGGATCCAGGAGGCGGCCGCGCTGCCGGTCGAGGACGACATCGACGCGACCGGGCCCGCGCACACCGCCGCCCACGCCGCACCACCGGCCGTCGAACTGACCGGCGTCGAGTTCACCTACCCCGGCCGCGCCCCGGCCCTGCGCGGCGTGAGCTTCACCGTCCCCGGCGGCACCCGGACCGCGCTGGTCGGTCTGTCGGGCGCGGGCAAGACCACCCTCTTCTCCCTCCTCCAGCGCTTCTACGAGCCGACCGCGGGCACCATCAGGATCGGCGACCAGGACATCGCGGCCCTGCCGCGCGCCGAGGTCCGGCGCCGGATCGCGTACGTCGAGCAGGACTCCCCCGTGATGGCGGGCACCCTCCGCGAGAACCTCCTCTACGCGGCGCCGTCGGCCACCCGGGAGCAACTGGCCGAGGCCCTGGCCGTCACCCGCCTCGACGGCCTCTTGGCCCGCCTTCCGCAGGGCCTGGACACGCCCGTGGGCCCACGTGGCGTCACCCTGTCCGGCGGCGAACGCCAGCGCCTCGCCATCGCCCGCGCCCTGCTGCGCCGCCCCCAGGTACTTCTCCTCGACGAGGCGACGGCCCAGCTCGACGCCCGCAACGAACAGGCCCTCGGCGAACTCGTCGCCCGCACGGCGGGGCGCTGCACGGTCCTTCTGATCGCCCACCGTCTGTCCACGGTCACCGACGCCGACCAGATCGTGGTCCTGGAACACGGCGACGTCCGCGCCGTGGGCACCCACCACTCCCTGGTCGACGACGACGACCTCTACCGCGAACTGGCCGCCACCCAACTCCTGGCCGCCGAGCCCCCGTCGTGACCGCTAACGAGGTCCGCTCACGGCTTGGCGTGCGGCGACGGCCATGACGACGACGGAGATCAGGACGATGCCGGCGCCGACGTAGAGCGGCGCCGTGTAGCCGAGGCCCGCGGTGATGGCCAGTCCCCCGAGCCAGGCACCGAGCGCGTTGCCGATGTTGGACGCGGACACATTGGCGCTGGCGGCGAGCGCCGCCCCGTGGGCGAAGTCGGTGACGCGAGTGATCAGGCCCGGCACACTGGCGAACCCGAAGAGCCCCATCAGAAACACCAGTATCACCGACGCGATGCCGCTGCCGGCGAGCAGACCAAACACGGCCAGGGTGATGGCGAGTCCGAGCAGAGCGACGACCAGGGCGCGGTCACGGTCATGGTCGGCCGCGCGCCCGCCGACCAGGTTCCCGACGACCAGGCCGACGCCGTACACCATCAGCAGCCAGGCGACATCCCCGGAGGAGAAGCCGCCGACCTCGGTGAACGTGTAGGCGATGTAGGTGAACGCACCGAACATCCCGCCGTAGCCGAGCGCGGTGGCCGTCAGGGTCAGCCAGACCTGCCAGGACCGCAGCGCACGGAACTGGGCCCGCAGGCCGCCGGCCGGTGTCGGGTCCGAGCGGTCCGTCACCGTGGGCGGCCGTGTCTCGCCCGCACCGGCGGGGACGAGGGCGACGATCCCGGCCAGCGCGAGCAGGCCGATTCCGGTGACCGCCCAGAAGGCCGCTCGCCAGCCCCAGCGCTCGCCGACGAGCGCGCCGAACGGCACGCCCAGCACGTTCGCGACCGTCAGCCCGGCGAACATGACCGCCACCGCGCGGGACTTCTTCTCCGGCGCGACCAGACTGCGGGCGACCAGCGAGCCGATACCGAAGAACGAACCGTGGCACAACGCAGCGACGATCCGCCCGAGCAGCATCACCGGATAGCTCGGCGCGAGAGCGGACAGCAGGTTGCCGATGACGAACAGCGCCACCAAGCCGACCAGGATCCCCTTGCGGGGCAGCCGCGCCGTCGCCGCGGTCAGCGCGATCGCGCCGACGGCGACACTCAGCGCGTACCCGGAGATCAGCCGGCCTGCGGCCGCCTCGGACACCGCGAAACTCGACGCCACCTGCGGCAGCAGTCCGGCGATCAGGAACTCGGTCAGGCCGATGCCGAACCCGCCGAGTGCCAGCGCGATCAGTCCACTCGGCATCCGCCGCTCCCCGACCGCGGGGCCGCGGTCCTTCTCGAGCTTCACCTCAGCGTCAACCGGTACGTCAGCGGTGAGCGCCCCGTGATCAGTACCCGTACTCCGTTCGGAGTCAGGGAGCCGTTCAGCCAGGCGTAGCGTTCGCCCGCGTCGACCACCGCCGGTTGGCGGCCGCCCTTGCCGTTGCCGGGGCCGAAGGTGATGTGGTCGGCGCCGACGGTGTAGGTGGCCTCACCGGAGACGAGTTGGAAGGTGTCCGGGGAGCCGGGGACGGGTTCGAGGCCGTCCCCGGTCAGAGTGCCGCCGCGGCGGAAGCAGAGTTCGATGGCGAGCGGGCTCGCGCAGCCCTCGCCGGAGAGGTCGAAGGAGATGTCCCACGCTCCGCCGCCGACCTCACGGACCAGGACTTCGGTGCGCAGTGTGCGGTATTCCTTCGGGCGGTGCGGGAAGTCCATCGCGGACCAGAAGCGGCTGTCGTCGGTGAGGGGGTAGGCGCCGTCGGGGCGGCGGTGCTCGGGAGGCAGCGGGTGGTGGAAGGCGCCGCGGACCTCGGCGTGCAGCCGCCAGCCGTCGTCCGTGCGCTCCAGTCCCTCCGCCCGGAAGTGGCCGAGCGCGAAGAACCGCGGGGCCAGCCGGAGCGAGTCGAGGATCGCCGCGCCCTTGCGCATCTTGAAGAAGGTCGGGTTGGTGGACAGGCCGGACGAGATGGCGCGCAGTTCCGGGAAGTCGGTTCCGCCGAAGACGCTCGCGGTGTGCGTGCCGCGGCGGACCCGGACGAGGCGGCAGCTGTCGTCGTGGTGCTCGAAGTCGTCGGGCAGGGAGGTCGATTCGGGCAGGGGGGCGGCCAGCTCCGGCCGGTCCAGGACCTGGGCGAGGCGTTCGCCGATCGGGGTCTCGCCGAAGGTCTGGTCGGTGCCGCGCTCCTGGAGCAGCGCGGCCACCGCCGCGAACCGTCCGTCGCCGTCGCGCAGCGCCATCTCCCGGTACTGGAGCCAGAACTCGGGCAGGTGCCGGATCCTCGTCTGGTCCTGGCGGCGCGAATGGACCGTCTCCACCTCGCCGTTGGGCTCGATGACGTACAGGTTGGCGGCCAGGTTGTCGCGTACGTTCGTGTAGAGGTCCGTACGTCCGTAGTGGCGGGCCAGGACGAGCAGCGCCGGATTGGTCACCGCGGCCGAGTAGTTGGGGCTGCGCTCGCTGTACTCGCCGCCGGGCAGCTGGTCGATGCCCTCGGCGAGCCAGGTCTCGATGCGCGCGGGGTAGGCGGGGTCGGGCCAGCGGGCGTGGATGCGGGCGAGGGCCGCGCAGACCAGCCAGCGGTGGTTGGCGGTGTGGACGCCGCCGGTGGCGAGGGAGGGGCCCGCCAGGCGCAGGATCCGCTCGATCGTCGCCCGCAGTCCGGTGGTCGGCTCGTGGGCGTCCTCGTCGAGCAGGTGGTGGATCAGGTTGAGGTCGACGATCGAGAAGGCGGTGTCCGCCGGATTGCCGTCGGCCCCGTGCTCCCACAGCCCGTTGTCGTACTGCTCCTCGGCGAGCGCGTCTGCGAGTTCGGCGGCGGGGCCGAGGAGCGCGGCGGAACGGTGGTACGCCGAGCCCTCGTGCACGTACACCGAGACGAGGGTGCGCAGCGAACGGGTGGCCGCGCGGGCCTCGCCGCCGTCACGGAGTTCGACGAGATCGGCGGCGTACCCGTCCAGGACGGCCTTGGCGCTGGTCTCGGCGGTCGCGGTGAGCAGTTCGACGAACGCGGTGTCGAGGGGGGCACCGGCGTCGGCGAGGGCGGCGAGGAAGGTCTTGCGGGCTGTCACTGGGGCTCCTGAGAGAGGTCGCGCTGTTCTTCCACGTCGCTGTGGTCGAGGGAGGTGTCTTTTACGTCTGTCCGGTCGCTCACGTCTGTGCGGTCCCGCACGTCGATCGCGGTGAGCGCCATTGCCGGTGACCCTCCCTTTCAGAAAGCGCTTGCACCAGGAGCGACCCTAGGTAATGCGCGGATGTCACTACAAGACCCGTACGCCGATCTGCACGAAGACCGGAGAGCGAAGAGGCCGCCGCCCGAATCCGGACGAACGGAGACCGCATGACCTCGGACACCCCCGTGCGCCGTCGCCGCCGCTCCGTGGTGAGCCTCGGCGCCCGCGCCCGGCTTTACACCGAGGCGCCGACCAACTCCCACGCCGACCGCGTCGACCTGGCGGCCTTCTGCAACGTGAACACCCACCGCATGGCCGTGCACGACGAGTGGGGTGTGCGGCCACCGCCGGCGCCGCGGCGAAGTTCGGGACCGTGGAGTGCCGCGAGGCCAAGTGCATCGCGCCGACCTTCGACGCCGGGCCGAGCGAGAACTCGGCCGAGCTCCTCGACGTCCTCAAGGACCGGCGACGGACGGCACCGCCCCACGACGACCAGAGCGATCGTCGTGGGCATCGGACCGGCCAGGCCCGACCGGGCACGCCTGGGCGTGAGGAACCCCGCCCCCACATTCCCGGACCACGCACACGATGCGTCGGGCCCGGATGTGGAGCGCACGCGGGGAACCAGTACGCCCAAAACCGTTCGGGGCGTGCGGCTGAGCAGCAGTCTTGGCAACAAGACTCACTCCCGCTCAGTCTTTGGGAACGGTACGTGTTCGTGACCGTGCCGCAGCTGCCGGCGCCGGGGAAGGCGAAGCCCGGTACCGTCTACCGACCCTGACGGCCGCGTGTCAGCTCAGCCGCACCGGCAGCACCCGGTAGCCGTGGCCGATGAAGGACTCGGCGAGGCGGGCCGGACCCTGTGTGTCGTCGAGGCCCAGGTCCGGGAAGCGGGCGAAGAGCGCGGGGAGCGCGAGGGACGCCTCCAGACGGGCCAGCGGGGCTCCTATGCAGTAGTGGACGCCGTGACCGAAGGCGAGGTGCTCCTTGTCGGCACGGCTGAGGTCGAAGCGGCCCGCGCTCTCGCCGTGCCGCAGGGGGTCGCGGCCGGCCGCCGCGTACGTCGCCAGGATCGCCTCGCCCCGCGCGATCAGCGTGCCGTCGGGGAGCTTGATGTCCTCGACGGCGTACCGCAGCGGGAGGTTGGCGATGGAGGGGGCCCAGCGGAGGGTCTCCTCGATCACCTCGCTCCAGGGGATCTCGCCGCTGCGTACGCGCAGCAACTGCTCGGGGTGGGTCAGCAGGGCGTGGACCGCGTTGCCGATCAGATTGACCGTGGTCTCGTGGCCCGCGCCGATGACGAGGAGGAGCGTGTCGATCAGTTCGCTCTCGGAGAGCTGCGAACCCTCCTCGTCGCGTGCCGCGATCAGGACGGTCGTCAGGTCGTCGCCCGGCCGCTCGCGCTTGGCGGCGACCAGTCCGGCGAGCAGTTCGTGGATCTCCCGGTAGGTGGCCATGGCCTGTTCGGGGGTGATGGTGGTGTCCATGTTGGCCTCGATGAGGCGCGCGGTGTCGGCGCGCCGGTCCTCGGGCAGGCCGAACAGCTCGCAGATCACCTGCATCGGGAGCGGGTGCGCGTAGGCGGACCGGAGGTCGACCCGCCCGTCGGGGGCCTCGGCCATCCGGTCGAGCAGCGTGGCGGCGAGTTCCTCGATACGGGGCTTGAGCGCGTCCGTACGGCGTTTGGTGAACGCGGGCGAGACGAGTTTGCGCAGCCTGCGGTGGTCGGCGCCGTACGCGGTGAACATGTTGGTCACGCCGACCCAGAGGGTGATCCAGCTCTCGCGGTACTCGCCGCTGATCCAGGCGGGCCAGTGCTGGTTGGGGTCCTTGGAGACGCGGTCGTCGGCCAGGAGCCGCTTGAGGATCTCGTACTGGGTGGGCGCCCAGGCCCTTATCCCGCCCGGCAGTTCGATGAGGGCCGCGGCGCCGCGCTCGCGCAGCAGATCCGCCTCGCCGTGGAGGTCGGCGCCCGCGGGGTCGATGACGTGGGGCTGGTCCGGCACGTGGACTCCTGTTCTCTGGACCTTCTCCGAACCTTCTCTGGACCGGTTGGTCACGGGGGTGGAGTGCAAGCGGGGAGTACTCCCCGGATAGCCTGGTGGGTGGCAGACGATGTGTCAACAGCGCGAGGGCTGGCGGGAGTTGCGTGCGGCCGGGGCGAAATCGACGGGCGGGTAGCTGGGCGGCGCGGTTAGCATCGCGTGCCGTCGGCCTCGTGCCGTGGGGCGGTGCTTTGACGAGGGAAGCGGGGGCGTATGGGCGGGGAGTCGCTGACGGCGGCGGTGCGGAGTGGGGACGTGAAGGCGGTGACGGCGCTGTTGGATGCCGGCGGCGACCCCGACGCCGTCGACGACCGGGGCACGCCCGCGCTCTGCCTGGCGGTGGACGGCTTCGACCTGGCCACTGTCGAGGTCCTGATGCGCTCCGCCCGGCTGGACCGGGTCGTGGACGGCCAGACCCCGCTGCTGCGGGCGGTCGACCGTGGCGCCTCCGACATCGTGACCGCGCTCATCAACCACGGGGCGCAGCTGTGGCACAAGGACCGTGAAGGACGTGACGCCCTGGCGCTGGCCCGCTCCTGGCACGAGACGGGTGCCGTGGCCGAGCTGCGCCGCAGGAGCGGTTCGGCGGGAACGGTGCGGCGCGAGACGGTTCGTGACGAGAACGGGGTGAGCGTCGAGGAGCTGACGCTGGCCGGTCTGACGGTCCGTACCGGGCACAGCGCGATCCTGACGGCGCTGGAGCCCCGGTACGGGATCAGGACCTCGTTCACCGAGCTGCTGTCGAGGGCGCTGGCCGAACCGGACGTCGACCACGAGATCTGGTGGGTGACGACGAATGTCCTCCAGGAGCGCCGCGATCGCGCCACGTGGGACATGGCCGCCGCCCTGCGGGACCGGCCGGACCCGCGGGAGCGGTACTTCGGTGCGGAAGTGCTCCGGCTGTTCAACCTCTTCGACTACAGCGACGAGGCACCGTTCGACGCCCCGCTGGTCGATCTCTTCCTGCCGTGGGCCGCGCGCGAACCGGATCCGCGCGTGCTGCGGCCCCTGACCGCGGGACTGTCCGGCGCCCTGGATCCCCGTGCCGAGCGACCCCTGCACGACCTCGCCCGGCATGCCGACAGCGGGGTTCGGGAGTGGGCGGTCTTCGGTCTGCAGTACGGAGTCGACGCCGGGCGTCGTGACGCCCTCGCCACGGTCCTCGCGTGCACCCGGGACGAGGTGGCCGAGGTCCGCCGGGGGGCCTGCGCCGCGCTGGCCTCCGCGCCCGCGGATGCCGAGGTCTCGGCCGCGCTCGCGGCGTGCCTCACCGTCGAGACGGAGGACGTACGGGTCACCGCGGCCGTGCAGTTGGCCCTGCGCGACGATCCGCGCGGGGACGAGATCCTGGCCGCTCTCGACGCCGGTGACGACGAGGGGCCGTACTTCTGGCAGCTCTACGACGTGGGGCGGCACCGCCGGAAGACGGACGCGACCGCGCCACGCTGACCCGCGGGGTCGTGGGTGGGTCAGGGCCGTGCCCCGTCGGGTGGATCGGCGAGATTCATGTGCTGTCCGGCCGCCTACGATCGGGCCGTGGTCCTCTTCCAGCTGGAACGCGTGTCCCCTTCTTCCGTCGAAGAGAGCTGGCATCGGCTCACCGACTGGCCCCGGCATGCCGCCGTCGTCCCGCTGACCCGGGTCACCGTGCGCACCCCGCCGCCGACCGGCGAGGGCACGGTGTTCGTCGCGCGGTCGGGGGTGGGTCCGTTGATCTTCGACGATCCGATGGAGGTCGCCATCTGGCGGCCACCCCAGGATGGGGGCGCGGGAAGGTGCCGGCTGGTCAAGCGCGGCACGTTCGTCACGGGGTGGGCCGAGATCGAGGTCCGTCCGGTGGCGGGCGGGGGCTCGCGGGTGCTCTGGCGGGAGGACCTGAACGTACGGTGGCTGCCGCGGTTCTTCGACCGGCCCCTGGGGTGGGCGGGACGGTGGATGTTCGGGCGAGCGGTGGGAGGGCTGCTGCGGCCGGAATCCTGACGCTCCGTGCGCGCAGCGGGTCGCGCACCCATGTGTGAAACGGGAGAATTGTAGTCTTTACATCATGAATACACGGCTGGCCCTGCTCAGCGCGGTGGACCCTGGTGTCACGGAGAGTGAGATCTTCCGGCTGGCGCTCCAGCACGCGATGGGGGAGCTGGGTGCCGTGGGGGGAATGATCCATCTGCGGGGCCCGATGTCCGCGCTGCGTCTGGTGTCGGCGAGCGGTCTTCCCGCGGTCCTCACCCGGCCCTGGGAGATCATCGACCAGGAAGGCCCGCTGGCCCCGGCCCGGGCCCTGTACCAGGGCCGGGGCGTGTGGATTGCGCCGGGATCCGGCGAACAGCCCGGCTCCGCCGGATCCGGTGCGGTCTCATGGCCCGGGACCGGGCTGGCGGCCGTGCCGGTGTTCAGCGGCGACCGCGGCATCGGCGCGCTCACCGTGGTGACGGGCGGGCAGGGGGAGCCGACCGTCGAGCAGTGGGGTTTCCTGCAGGCCGTGATCGCCTGGACCGAGGAGCGCATGCGGCAGGCGCCGCCGCCCGCTCGGCCGCCCCGGGAGGAACTGAGCGGTGACCGGCTGCGGCAGGCTCTGCAGGAGGTCCGGGTCGGCTCGTGGGACTGGAACGTCGAGACCGGCGAGCTGGTCTGGGACGAGGCCGCCCTTGAGCTCTACGGCACCAGGCCGGCCGAGTTCACCGGCAGGATCGAGAACTGGATGAGGATCGTCCACCCCGACGACCTGGCGCCGACCCTGGGGGCGGCGGAGAAAGCGCTCCGGGACCGTACGGTGTTCGAGGCCGAGTACCGGGTGCGTCGCCTGGACGGCACCTACGGATGGACCCAGGCCCGCGGCCGGGCGACCTACGACGCTCAGGGCGAACCCGTACGGATGATCGGCGTGGGCTGGGAGAGCAACGAGTCCCGCTCCGCCCGCGACGCGCTCAGCCGGGCTCTTCGCCACATGAGTGACGGCTTCCTCGCCGTGGACGACCGCTGGCGGATCACCTTCCTGAACCTGGCGGCCGAGCGCATGCTGGGCTTCTCCGAGGAGGAGCTGTTCGGCCGTGTCCTGTGGGAGCTTCCCTCCGTCCGGCAGGTCCCCGATCTGGAGAAGCGCTGCCGGGAGGCCGCCGCCGCGCAGCAGCCCGCCGGCTTCGACATGGACACTCCGGACACCGGGCGCCGCCTCCACCTGCGGCTGGTCCCGGGACCCGACGGCCTCACCCTCTACTTCACCGACGTCACCGAGATCCGGCGGCACGAGGACGAACGGACCGCCGCCGAGCGGGTCGCCGCCGAGCGCGCCGCCCGGATCGCCGAGCTGACCGCGTCCCTCGCCAAGGCGACGACCTCACGGGACGTGGTGGACGCCGTCGCGCAGCGCGTGCTGCCGCCGTTCGGCGCCACCGGCCTCGTGGTGCAGGCCATCGAGGGCGACCGGGCGTACAACGTCGGGGCGGTCGGCTATCCGCCCGCCTTCCTCGACACGATCGACGGCCGTGCGCGGGTGGCCCGCGACCCGGTCTGGGACCCGATCAGCTCCGGCACGCCGCTGTTCCTCTCCTCACGCGCGGAGTACGCGGCCCGCTACCCCGAACTCGCCGCCCGGCCGCCCCAGGCGGGCAAGCAGGCCTGGGCGTTCATGCCGCTGACCGTGTCCGGGCACACGTTCGGGGTGTGCGTGGTCTCCTTCGACCGGCCGCGCCGTCTCAGCGACGAGGAGCGCACCCTGCTGACCACGACCAGCGCGCTGGTCGCGCAGGCCCTGGAGCGGGCCCGGCTCTACGACGCCGAACACACCCGTTCCCAGGAACTCCAGCGCAGCCTGCTCCCCAGCCGCCTGCCCGAACTGCCCGCGTGCACCGCCGCCGCACGCTACCTCCCCGCCGGACAGGGCATGGACGTCGGCGGCGACTGGTACGACATCATTCCTCTCTCCGGCGGTCAGGTCGCCCTGGTCGTCGGTGACGTGATGGGCCACGGGCTGCCCGAGGCGGCCACCATGGGGCGGCTGCGCACAGCGGTGCACACCCTGGCCGACCTTGAACTTCCCCCCGACGAGATCATGAGCCACCTCAACGACATCGTCGGCGGCATGGCCGAGGAGTCCTACGCCACCTGCCTGTACGCGCTCTACGACTCCACCACCCAGATCTGCTCCGTCGCCCGCGCCGGGCACCCCCCGCCCGCCGTGGTCCACCCCGACGGCAGTGTGTACATCCCCGAACTCGCCCCCGATCCGCCGCTCGGCGCGGCGGAGCCGCCCTTCGAGACCTTCGAGATGACGGTGCCGGACGGGAGCCTGCTCGTCCTCTACACCGACGGCCTGGTCGAGTCGGCCACCCGCGAGATCGACGACGGCATGGCCGAACTCGCCCGGCTGCTGCGGGCCGCACACGAGGGTCCCGGCGACATGGCAGCCGATCTGGAGCGCCTCTGCGACACCGTCACCGCAGGACTGCTCCCCGCCGAGCACTCCACCGCCGACGACGCGGCCCTGCTCATCGCCCGCCTCCACGCGCTGACCGACGACAACATGGCTTCCTGGCCGCTCCCCGAGGACCCGCGAGCGGCCGGGCAGGCCCGCCGCCACATCCGCGAGCAGCTCCACACCTGGGGCCTGGACGACCTGACGCCGACCACGGAACTCCTCGCCAGCGAGCTGGTCGGCAACGTCGTGCGCCACGCGAAGGGACCCGTGCGGCTGCGCCTGCTGCACGGCTCCGAGCTGGTCTGCGAGGTCTTCGACGGGAGTCTGACCGTGCCGCGCATCCGCCGGGCGTCGGAGACCGACGAAGGCGGACGCGGACTGCAACTGGTCACCGCGCTCTCCCGGCGCTGGGGCACCCGCTACACGGCGACCGGAAAGTGCATCTGGACCGAGCAGCCGCTGTTCGGCGCGGAGGGCCCGACAGGCCTGCCCGCCGACGTCCTGGACCTTCCGCGCCTGGACACCGAGGAGTTCGCCCGAGACCTGGACGAGCTCACCTCCGGGGACCAGGAACTGCCGGGCCCGGCCCCCCAGTAGCCGACCGGTGGCCGCATCACCCCCGCGCTCCCCCGACCCCGCTCAGGCCACCGACCCGATCCGCCGAGCCGGAACCGACGTCGCGTCGTGGTGGATCGGCGTGTGTGCCCCGGTGAGCGCCACCCCGCTCCCCCCGCGCCGGTTGGCCACGATCTCCGAGGCGATGGACAGGGCCGTCTCCTCGGGGGTGCGGGCGCCCAGGTCGAGGCCGATGGGCGACCTGAGGCGCGCCAACTCCAGTTCGGTGACGCCGACTTCACGCAGGCGTTCGTTGCGGTCCAGGTGCGTGCGGCGGGAGCCCATCGCGCCGACGTACGCGACCGGAAGCCGCAGCGCGAGCCGCAGCAGCGGTACGTCGAACTTGGCGTCGTGGGTGAGGACGCACAGGACGGTCCGGGCGTCCACCTCCGTGCGCTCCAGGTACTTGTGGGGCCACTCGACGACGATCTCGTCGGCGTCGGGGAAGCGGGCGGCGGTCGCGAAGACCGGGCGTGCGTCGCACACCGTGACGCGGTACCCCAGGAACTTGCCCATACGGACCAGCGCCGAGGCGAAGTCGATCGCTCCGAACACGATCATGCGCGGGGGCGGCACGGACGACTCGACCAGAACCATGAGCGGCGCTCCGCAACGAGAGCCCTGCTCTCCGATCTCCAGGGTGCCGGTACGGCCCGCGTCCAGGAAGGCGCCCGCCTCGCCGACCACCGTGCGGTCCAGCTCGGGATGGGCGCCGAAGCCACCCTCGTACGAGCCGTCGGGGCGGACGAGCAGCGCGCGGCCCCGCAGTTCGGCGGGGCCGCTGACGATCCGCGCGACCGCCGCCGCCTCCCCCGTCGCGGCGGCGGCCAGCGCGCTGCTGAGCACCGGCCGGGCAAAGTCGCCCGCCCGGACCGCAGTGACGAGGATGTCGATGATGCCGCCGCAGGTCAGACCGACGGCGAAGGCGTCCTCGTCGCTGTATCCAAAGCGCTCCAGGACGCTCTCGCCGTCCTGGAGCGCCTGCCGGCACAGTTCGTAGACCGCGCCCTCCACGCACCCGCCGGAGACCGAGCCGATCGCCGTGCCGTCGGAGTCGACGGCGAGGGCGGCGCCGGGCCGACGGGGCGCGCTGCCGCTGACGGCCACCACGGTGGCCACGGCGAAGTCGCGTCCCTGCTCGACCCACCGGTGCAGCTCTTCGGCGATGTCCAGCATGTCTCGGTCTCCTTAACAGGGGGGTGCGCGGAGGGTCGTCGACCGGAAGGGGCGTGTCAGTGCACGCCCATCCAGCTCTCGATCGGATTCAGGGCGAAGAAGACGAGGAAGATCGCCGTCAGGCCCCACATGAACGCCCCGATCTCCCGGGCCTTGCCCTGGGCGATCTTGATGGCGACGTACGACAGCACTCCGGCCGCGACGCCCGCGGTGATGGAGTACGTGAACGGCATCACGACGACGGTCAGGAAGACCGGGATCGCGGTGGCGCGGTCGGCCCAGTCCACGTGGCGGGCGTTCATCATCATCATGGCGCCGATGACCACCAGTGCCGCCGCCGCGACCTCGCCGGGGACGATCGCCGTCAGCGGGGTGAAGAAGAGGCAGGCCGCGAAGAACAGGCCGGTGACGACGGACGAGAGGCCCGTACGGGCGCCCTCGCCGACCCCGGTCGCCGATTCGACGAAGACCGTCTGGCCCGACGCGCCCGCGACCCCGCCGACCGCTCCGCCCGCGCCGTCGATGAACAGCGCCTTGGACAGGCCCGGCATCCGGCCCTGCGCGTCGGCGAGCTTGGCCTCCGTGCCGACGCCGATGATCGTGGCCATCGCGTCGAAGAACCCGGCGAGGACCAGCGTGAAGACGATCATGCCGACCGTCATCACTCCGACGTCGCCCCAGCCGCCGAACTCGACCTTGCCGAAGAGCGAGAAGTCCGGCATCGAGACGGCGCTGCCGTGCAGTTCGGGGGCGCCGCTCGCCCACTGCCTGGGGGCGATGACGCCGAGGGCGTTGAGGATCACGGCAAGTACGGTGCCGCCGACGATGCCGATCAGGATCGCGCCGGGGATGCCGCGCGCCTGGAGCATGAAGATGGCGAGCAGCGTGGCGGCGAAGAGCAGGACCGGCCAGCCGGCGAGTTCACCGGCCGGGCCGAGGGTGACCGGGGTGGACTTCCCCTGGTGCACGAATCCGGCCTTGTAGAAGCCGATCAGCGCGACGAACAGGCCGATGCCCATCGTGATGGCGTGCTTCAGCGCCAGCGGGATCGCGTTCATGATCATCTCGCGCAGGCCGGTGACGACCAGGAGCATGATGACCACTCCGTAGATCACACACATGCCCATGGCCTGTGGCCAGGTCATCTGCGGGGCGACCTGCGAGGAGAGCACTCCGGAGACGGAGAGTCCGGCGGCGAGGGCCAGGGGCACCTTGCCGAAGAAGCCCATCAGGAGCGTGCTGAAGGCCGCCGCGAACGCCGTCGCGGTGATCAGCGCGTTCTGGCCGAGCGTGTGCCCCGCCGCGTCCTTGCCGGACAGGATCAGAGGGTTGAGCAGGAGGATGTACGCCATCGCCATGAAGGTGGTGACGCCGCCGCGCACCTCACGCGCGACCGTGGATCCCCGCTGGGATATGTGGAAGTAACGGTCGAGCCAGGACCGCCCGGCCGGGACGCGGGTTCCCGCACCCGCGTCGTCGGCGACGGTCCTGGGCTCCACTGACTGCTGGGTCATGGTGCCATCTCCCAAGGTTCACAGGGGCACCCGCGTCAGCAACCACGGTGGCTGCTGCGGGATTTGGGATGGTGCACGACCCGGGGGACGGCCCGAGACGAACAGAGGGTTACTTGCCGGTCAGGTGCTCGGGGCGTACCGGCGTCCTGTTGAGCTCCAGACCCGTCGCGTTCCGGATCGCCGCGAGGACGGCCGGGGTGGACGACAGGGTCGGGGCCTCGCCGATGCCACGGAGCCCGTACGGGGCGTGGTCGTCGGCGAGTTCGAGCACGTCGACCGGGATGGTCGGCGTGTCGAGAATCGTGGGGATCAGATAGTCCGTGAAGGAGGGGTTGCGCACCTTCGCGGTCTTGGGGTCGACGATGATCTCCTCCATGACCGCGATGCCCAGGCCCTGGGTGGTGCCACCCTGGATCTGGCCGACGACGGACAGCGGGTTGAGCGCCTTGCCGACGTCCTGGGCGCAGGCCAGCTCGATGACCTTGACCAGCCCGAGTTCGGTGTCGACCTCGACGACCGCGCGGTGCGCGGCGAACGTGTACTGGACATGGCCGAAGCCCTGTCCGGTACGGAGGTCGAAGGCCTCGGTCGGGCGGTGCCGCCACTCGGCCTCGATCTCGACGGCCTCGTCGCCGAGCACGTCCACCAGGTCGGAGAGCACCTCACCGCCGTCGGTGACGACCTTGCCGCCCTCGAGGAGCAGCTCCGCCGTCGCCCAAGCGGGGTGGTACGTAGCGAACTTGCGGCGGCCCAGCTCCAGGACCTTCTCGCGGACGAGTTCGCAGGAGTTCTTGACGGCGCCGCCGGTGACGTACGTCTGCCGCGACGCGGACGTCGAACCGGCGCTGCCCACCTGGGTGTCGGCCGGGTGGATGGTCACCTGGGTGACGCCCAGCTCGGTGCGGGCGATCTGCGCGTGGACGGTGACGCCGCCCTGGCCGACCTCCGCCATCGCGGTGTGCACGGTCGCGACCGGCTCGCCGCCGACGACCTCCATGCGGACCTTGGCCGTCGAGTAGTCGTCGAAGCCCTCGGAGAAGCCGACGTTCTTGATGCCGACCGCGTAGCCGACACCGCGGACGACGCCCTCGCCGTGCGTGGTGTTGGAGAGGCCGCCCGGCAGCTGCCGTACGTCGGCCGCCTCGCCGGCCGCGAGCCACTGCTGCTCGGGCGGCAGCGGCATCGCCTTGACCCGGCGCAGGAGTTCGGCGACCGGGGCCGGCGAGTCGACGACCTGCCCGGTCGGCATGACGGTCCCCTGCTCCATCGCGTTGAGCTGGCGGAAGGCCACCCGGTCCATGCCCACCTCGTCGGCGAGCTTGTCCATCTGGGCCTCGTAGGCGAAGCAGGCCTGGACCGCGCCGAAGCCGCGCATGGCGCCGCAGGGCGGGTTGTTGGTGTAGAGGGCGATGGCCTCGATGTCGACGTCGTCGACGACGTACGGGCCCGCGCCCAGCGAGGAGGCGTTGCCCACGACCGCCGGGGATGCGGAGGCGTAGGCGCCGCCGTCCAGGACGATCCGGGCCTTCAGGTGGGTGAGCTTGCCGTCCTTGGTCGCCCCGTGCTCGTAGTAGAGCTTCGCGGGGTGGCGGTGGACGTGCCCGAAGAAGGACTCGAATCGGTTGTAGACGATCTTGACGGGCTTGCCGGTGCGCAGGGCGAGCAGGCAGGCGTGGATCTGCATCGACAGGTCCTCGCGCCCGCCGAACGCGCCGCCTACGCCCGAGAGCGTCATCCGGACCTTGTCCTCGGGCAGGCCCAGGACGGGCGCGATCTGGCGCAGGTCGGAGTGCAGCCACTGGGTGGCGATGTAGAGGTCGACCCCACCGTCCTCGGCCGGGACCGCGAGACCCGACTCCGGGCCCAGGAAGGCCTGGTCCTGCATGCCGAAGGTGTACTCGCCCTTGACGACGAAGTCGGCCTTCTTCGCGGCCTCTTCGACGTTGCCGCGGACGATCGGCTGGCGGTGCACGATGTTCGGGTGCGGGACATGGCCGATGTGGTGGTCGTCGCGGCCCTCGTGGATCAGGATCGCGTCCGGCGCGGTCGCGGACGCCTCGTCCGTGATGACCGGCAGCTCGAGGTACTCCACCTTGATCTTGGCGGCGGCGCGGCGCGCGGTCTCCGGGTGGTCGGCGGCGACGATCGCCACCGGCTCACCGTGGTGGCGGACCTTGCCGTGCGCGAGGACCGGCGTGTCCTGGATCTCCAGGCCGTAGTTCTTCACCTCGGTCGGCAGGTCGTCGTACGTCATGACGGCGTAGACGCCGGGCGTCGCGAGGGCCTCGCCGGTGTCGATGGAGACGATCTCGGCGTGGGCGACCGTGGAGCGCAGGATCTGACCCCAGAGCATGTCCTCGTGCCACATGTCGGACGAGTACGCGAACTCGCCGGTGACCTTGAGGATGCCGTCCGGGCGCAGCGTCGACTCGCCGATGCCGCCCCTGGTCTTGGAGCCCTGCGTGAGGTTGGTGGGTGTACCCGTGGTTCCCATGGTCAGACCGCCTCGGACTGCCGGGCGGCCGCGAGGCGGACCGCGTCCATGATCTTCTCGTAGCCGGTGCACCGGCACAGGTTGCCGGAGAGCGCCTCGCGGATGTCCGCGTCGGTCGGCGTGGGGTTGCGCTCCAGCATCTCGTCGGCGGCGACCAGCAGACCCGGGGTGCAGAAGCCGCACTGGACGGCGCCGGCGTCGATGAACGCCTGCTGGATCGGGGAGAGTTCTCCGCCCTCGCCGGTGTGGGAGTCCTGGGGCTTCGACTCCCAGCGCCTGGCCTCGTCCAGCGAGGTGCCGCAGGAGCCGGTGGCGCAACCGCCGTGCTCCGAGCGCTGCTTGGCGAACTCCGCGAGGCCCTCGACGGTGACGACCTCACGGCCCTCGACCTGGCCGGCCGCGACCAGACACGAACACACCGGCACGCCGTCCAGACGGACCGTGCAGGAACCGCACTCGCCCTGCTCACAGGCGTTCTTGGAGCCGGGCAGGCCCAGGCGCTCGCGCAGCACGTACAGCAGGGACTCGCCCTCCCACACGTCGTCGGCTTCCTGGGGACGGCCGTTGACCGTGAAATTGACGCGCATCACGCGACTCCCTCCGTGTGGGCGGCGGTGCCGCGGTACGTCTCCCAGGTCCAGGTCAGGGTGCGGCGGGCCATGATGCCGACCGCGTGGCGGCGGTAGCTCGCGGTGCCCCGGACGTCGTCGATCGGGTTGCAGGCCGCGGAGCAGAGGTCCGCGAACTGCTTGGCGACCGACGGGGTGATGATCTTGCCGTTGTCCCAGAAGCCGCCCTCGTCGAGCGCCGCGTTCAGGAACTCCTCGGCGGCCTTGGCGCGGACCGGCGTGGGCGCGGCCGAGCCGATGCCGGTGCGGACCGTACGCGTCTCGGGGTGCAGGGCCAGGCCGAAGGCGCAGACCGCGATCACCATGGCATTGCGGGTACCGACCTTGGAGTACTGCTGGGGGCCGTCGGCCTTCTTGATGTGGACGGCGCGGATCAGTTCGTCGGGCGCGAGCGCGTTGCGCTTCACGCCGGTGTAGAACGCGTCGATCGGGATCAGACGCGATCCCCGTACGGACTCGGCCTCGACCTCGGCGCCCGCCGCGAGGAGGGCGGGGTGGGCGTCGCCGGCCGGGGAGGCGGTGCCGAGGTTGCCACCGACGCCGCCGCGGTTGCGGATCTGGGGAGAGGCCACGGTGTGGGAGGCCAGGGCCAGGCCGGGAAGCTCGCCGCGCAGGTTCTCCATGATCCGGGTGTACGGGACGGAGGCGCCCAGGCGCACGCTCTCCTCGCCGACCTCCCACTCGCTCAGCTCGCCGACGCGGTTCAGGTCGAGGAGGTACTCGGGCCGGCGGTGATCGAAGTTGATCTCGACCATCACATCGGTGCCACCCGCAATCGGCACAGCGGTGGGGTGCTCGGCCTTCGCGGCGAGCGCCTCCTCCCAGCTGGCGGGGCGAAGGAAGTCCATGAGTGGCTCTCTTCTTCGTATCGTGGGTCGTTCTGATCAAGCCAGATCGTGTGCGGCGGCCCGGGCTCGTTCATGAGTTGTTCACGTGGAGTGAGGTCAGTACACCGCGCTGTCCTCCACCGGGGTCAGTCACCGAAACCATGAAGGAGTTGGCTGGCCAGGGCGCTCATCTTGTAGATTCGTATGAACGGAGGTCATCAGTAACCTCCTCGTTTTCCTCTGGAAACTTCCGATACAGCCCTCTGGAAACGACAGGAAACATCCAGCACACGCTGGGACCAGGGAGTACGGCTCGCGGCCCGCTCGCCGGCCGCCCACTTTCAGATCCGACTTCAGATCCATCGTAGATTTCGAGACAAGAACGGCGGCGACGAGAATGCGGCTGCGCGCACTGCTGGACACCGACGCGCTGGGCCTGCGGCTGCTCGGCGGCGAGGACGAGCTGGACCGCACCGTACGCGGTGTGATGACCACGGACCTCAAGGACCCCAGCCGCTACCTCTCCGGCGGCGAACTGGTCCTCACCGGCCTCGCCTGGCGGCACGGCGCCGCGGACTCCGAGCCCTTCGTACGGATCCTGGCGGCCGCCGGGGTCGCGGCCCTCGCCGCCGGTGAGGCGGAGCTCGGTGACGTCCCCGAGGACCTCATCCTGGCCTGCGTCCGGCACCGGCTGCCGCTGTTCGCCGTGCACGAGTCGGTGGCGTTCGCGACGATCACCGAACATGTCGTACGACAGGTATCGGGCGAGCGCGCCGGAGACCTCGCGGCAGTGGTGGACCGGCACCGGCGCATGATGACGTCAGGCCCGGCGGGCGGCGGCCCCGACGTGGTCCTGGACCTGCTCGGCACCGACCTCGACCTGCGGGCCTGGGTGCTCTCCCCCACCGGACGCCCCATCGCCGGTTCGAAGCTCGCCGGGGCCGCGCTGCCCGCCGACGTGTCCGCGAAGCTGGCCGCGGAGCACCTCGCGGCGGCGCGCACCGGGCGGCGCGGGCCGCACCGGGTGATCGTGGGCACGACGACCTACTCCCTGTTCCCGATCCGCTCCTCCGGGCGCTCCGCGGCCGCCTCCCGCGATGTGCGCGAGACGGTGCTCTCCGACTGGCTGCTCGCGGTCGAGGCGGACGCCGGGGACTGGCCCGCGGAGCGGCTCGACCTGCTTCAGGGCGTCACCCAGCTGATCGCGGTCGAGCGGGACCGGCGGGACGCGGCGCGCACGGTACGGCGCCGGCTCGCGCAGGAGGTCCTCGAACTGGTGCAGACGGGGGCCGCCCCCGCGGAGATCGCGGCCCGGCTGCGCGTCGCCGCGCCGGTGCTGCTGCCGGGGCTCGGCGCCGCGCCGCACTGGCAGGTGGTCGTGGCCCGCGTCGAGTGGGACGGCGGCGACGTCGAGGGCGGCCCGGTCGCCCAGTCGCTCCTGGAGGAGATCCTCGTCGACCCGCTGACCAGCGGCCCCGAGCACTCCGACCGGATCGCCGTCGCCCATACGGGTGAGGAGGCGATCGCGCTCGTACCTCTTCCGGCGGTCTCCTCGGAGCACGACGGCTCCGAGTCGGGCGTCCTCGCGGACACCCTCCTGGAGGCCGTACGCGACCCGTTGTCGCCCGGGCTGAACGACGACGGGCGGCTCACGCTCGGCGTCAGCGCCGCCGTGCACTCGGCCGAGGGGCTGCGCGGCGCCCTGGAGGAGGCCCGGCACGCGCGCCGGGTCGCCGCCGCCCGCCCCGGCCGGGTCTGTGCGGCCGGACACCAGGAACTGGCCTCGCACGTCCTCCTGCTGCCCTTCGTGCCGGACGACGTACGCCGCGCCTTCACCGCGCGGCTCCTGGACCCCCTCCGGGACTACGACCGCCGCCACCGCGCCGAACTCATCCCCACCCTGGAGGCGTTCCTCGACTGCGACGGCTCCTGGACGCGCTGCGCCACGCGGCTCCACCTGCACGTCAACACACTGCGCTACCGGGTGGGCCGCATCGAACAGTTGACGGGCCGGGACCTCTCCCGCCTCGAGGACAAGCTCGACTTCTTCCTGGCGTTGCGCATGAGCTGAGGTCACGGGTGCGTGCGGCGCGCGTCAGCAAGTGCCGCACCAGTCCCACGACTTTGTGAAATCCTTCACCCACCCCCTTGGCCGGGTACCGCGATCCGTGCTGAGATGCCACCACTCAACAGCTCAATGGCGTGCTCGGGGAGGGCAACGTGGCGCATACCGCCATGTCTGGTTCCGGAACGAACGCAGGGGACGATCCACTCCAGACCGCGGTATGGCGGCTGCGCTCACGCGCCTGCTGGGTCGACGCGGCCGCACTGCTCCAGCCCGGGACGGCGGGGCCTGCGCTGCAGAGAGCCTCGCTCCTCGTCGAGCGGTGCCTGTACACCGAGCAGGGCTGGGCCGAGGCGGAGGACGCGCTGCGGACGGCGGAAGCGGTGGCCCAGAGCGACGACGAGCGCGGGGCGGCGGCCTGCGAGCGCGGTCAGCTCGCTTACGCAGCCACGCTGCTCGGGGTACGCGACCGGGCGGACGAGGCGCGGGCCGCGCTCGGACGGGCCGCCGCGCTGATCGCCCCGGGGGCGCCGGGGCGGGCGCTGCTCGACTTCCGGCGCGGGCTGCTCGCCGAGAACCTCGCGCAGTCGCCGCAGGCCGCGCGGGCCGCGTACCGGCGTGCCCATGCGGGCGCTGTCGCCCAGGGCGACCCGCTTCTGCTCTCCTTCACCTGGCGGCACCTTGCCGGACTCGCCCTGCGGGAGGGCGAGTTGGCCGAGGCGCGGCGCGGGTTCGCCGAATCCCTGCGGATTCGGGAGGAGTTGGGGTACTTGGTGGGCACCGCCCCGGCATTGGCCTCGCTCGCGGACGCCGAGGTCGAACCGGAGGCGTCCCGGCTGCGGGCGGAGGCGGGGCGGTTGTTCCGGTTGCTCGGGGGTGTGCCCACCTGGCTGGCCCGGCAGTTGACTCCGCCTGCGGCGACGGCTTGAGGTTACGGGGAGGCTGCGGATTCGTCGTGGCTGATCGCGCAGTCCCCCGCGACCCTGTGGGGGCGCTGCAGTCCCCCGCGTTCACCGGACCGGGTCAGTCGCTCTGGACGTGTGCCAAGAGGTTGCGGGCGAAGTTCCCCACCGTGGTGCAGAGTTCGGGGTCGTGGGCGACGTAGACCACGACCCCGACGATGATGATCAGGACCAGGAGGCCGCGCAGGCCGCCGCCCCGGGCGCCGGTGTGCGGCAGGGGACGGTGCGTGTGGGGTGCGCCGGTGTGGCGGGCGTGGGCCCGCGCCATGTCGTGTGCCGCGCGGTGGTGGCGTACGTGGTTCTGGTGGATCTGCTGGGCCTGCTGAGCTTGTTGCATCGCCTGCCAGGACGGGTCGGGCATCTTCTCTTCTCCCCCGGTGTGCTGCTGGTACCGGGGGGCACGCGTGCGGGGCCGTCAGGGTTCCCGTCGGCGCGTCCTGTTGCCCGGCACGTACGGAGCCGTGACGTCCGTCGGGGGAAGGCGACGTACCGGACAGGCCTAGTGCCGCGGCAGGCAACGTTTGCCCGTCAAGGAGCGGCGTCCGGTGCGTGCTCTCGGCGTGCCGGCCGGAAGTCCTCGTACTGGACGTACT